>JAFLUK010000001.1:0-18047 GCA_022508865.1 Oscillospiraceae bacterium
CCTACGACACTTCGGGTATGAACCGAATGCTCTAGCCAGCTGAGCTATTCCGCCATATTTACCGCTTTCTTTTTGGAAGTCAGCAATAATGATTATATTGTAAAAGACTCTTTTTGTCAATAGTTTTTTGACATATTTTTAAATTTTATTTTCCCATACTACATATTGTGGTTTTACTGTTTTTATTCTTCTTAATAGTACTATTATACAGCAATAAAGGGAGTTCTGTTTAGAACCCCCTTTGAATTAAATTAAATATTGAAGCTGTAGTTTGGTGCTTCTTTTGTAATCTGAATATCGTGTGGATGGCTTTCCTTAAGTCCTGCGCCTGAAATTTTGCAGAATTCTGCCTTTTCGTGTAAATCCTGAATTGTCGCACAGCCTGTATAGCCCATACCTGCACGAATACCGCCAACCATCTGGAAGATAGTATCTGCAAGCGGTCCCTTGTAAGGAACACGTCCTTCAACACCTTCAGGAACAAGCTTTCTGTTGCCGCCTTGGAAGTATCTGTCGGAAGAACCTTTTGACATTGCTGCCAGAGAACCCATGCCACGATAAACCTTGAACTGTCTGCCCTGATAAATTTCTGTTTCTCCCGGAGATTCCTTACAACCTGCTACAAGCGAGCCAACCATTACAACTGCACCGCCGGCTGCAAGTGCCTTAACAATATCGCCGCTGTACTTAACACCGCCGTCTGCTATTACAGGTACACCGTATTTTGCGGCTTCTGTTGCTGCATCAAAAATTGCAGTAATTTGAGGAACACCAATACCTGCAACAACTCTTGTTGTACAGATTGAACCCGGTCCGATACCAACCTTAACAGCGTCTGCGCCTGCTTCGATAAGTGCTTTTGTTGCTGCTGCTGTTGCAACGTTTCCGGCAATGAGCTGTACATCAGGGAATGCCTTTTTTACCTTGGCAACAGAATTAATAATATTGCTGTTGTGTCCGTGAGCTGAATCTAAAACAAGTACGTCTGCACCTGCATCTATTAGCGCCTTTGCTCTTACAAGTACATCTGCTGTACCACCGATTGCAGCACCGCAAAGAAGTCTGCCCTTTTCGTCCCTTGCAGAGTTTGGATACTGAATTGACTTTTCGATATCCTTTATTGTAATAAGTCCGCCAAGGTTGCCTTCATCGTCAACAAGGGGTAGTTTTTCTATCTTATTCTTTTTCAGAATTTCTTTTGCTTCCTGAAGTGTTGTGCCAATTGGAGCAGTAATCAGATTTTCCTTTGTCATAACATCGGAAATTTTCTGCTTGAAATCCTCTGCTGTCATAAAAGCTAAATCTCTGTTAGTGATAATGCCGACAATTTTTTTACCTTCACAAACAGGTACACCTGAAATTTTGTATTTACCCATAAGCTCGTCTGCTTCTGCAACTGTCTTGTCAGGTGATAAATAGAAAGGATTTGTAATAACACCGTTCTCTGAACGCTTTACACGGTCAACCATATCTGCCTGTTCTTCAATAGACATATTTTTATGGATTATACCAATACCGCCCTCACGAGCAATTGCAATAGCCATCTCTGCCTCGGTAACAGTGTCCATAGCGGCAGTCATAAGCGGTGTGTTTAACTTGATTTTTTTTGTGAGATAAGTAGAGATGTCAACATCCTTTGGTTCAACATCGGATTCACCCGGAATAAGAAGTACATCATCAAAGGTGAGTGCTTCCTTAACAAATTTGTTTTGATTAATCATCTTTCTTTTCCTCCTTACTGTACTCTGTTCCACTTTAGGGCCTCACAAAAGGAATACAGATGTGTTGCCTTAAAATTATTATCTTTGATTATATCACTTCAATTCCATTAATTCAAGCTAAATTTTTTATTATGCTGCATTAAATATCAGTTTTTTGTTGAAAAGATTTTTTCTTTGTGATATATTTAATTTATACTAAATATTTTGCATAGTTTTCTATGTTATTTTTTGGATTTTTTGGAGGTATTACTATGGGTAAAGAAAAGAAAAAAAAGAAGATTAAGGTTACCCCTTCTGTTGAGAAAAATATGATTGCCATAACTAAAACTATCGTGAAAATTTATGACATTAAGATTCAGGAACTTGCGCTTAAAACTTTAAAAATTGACGATAACACAGAAGAGAATCGTACATTGCTCTTTAATAAGCAAGCAGAGTTGAGAGATGTGCTGAACGACTGCCACTATGATATTAAAGCTCTTTATGAAAACGAAGAATATGAGGGCAGAAGAACAAAATCAAATTATCTTGATGAATTTATAAATAAAGAGCCAAAGGTATATAGAAGATATGCCTACTTTGACATTGAGAGAATTTTACGTGAGGATTATCTCTATTGCAAAAATGCTTCTGTACGAAAAGGCGTACGTGCTATAATGAAGGCTAAAAAGAAGTTTATTAAGCTTTCTAACTCCTACACAAAAAAGACCAATGTAAAAAAGAACCTTGTAAACGGACGGGTATAATTACGTTTTAATATGTGTTTTTACAAGTAAATAACATAAAACAGAGCCATAGCAATATGCTATGGCTCATATTTTTGCGATTAATTTTTTGGAACAATTTTTTCTTTGCCGCCCATATATGGTCTGAGGGCAACAGGAATGTTTACAGAACCATCCTCGTTAAGATTATTTTCAAGAAATGCAATTAACATTCTCGGTGGAGCAACCACTGTATTGTTAAGGGTGTGGGCAAAGTACTTGCCATCCTTACCTGTAACTCTGATTTTCAGTCTTCTTGCCTGTGCATCTCCAAGAGTTGAACAGGAGCCAACCTCAAAATACTTTTTCTGTCTTGGTGACCAAGCTTCAACGTCAACTGACTTAACCTTAAGGTCAGCCAAATCTCCTGAACAACACTCAAGAGTTCTTACAGGAACATCTAAAGAACGGAATAAATCAACTGTATTCTGCCACAGCTTGTTGTACCATTCCATACTTTCTTCAGGTTTACAAACAACTATCATTTCCTGTTTTTCAAACTGGTGTATTCTGTACACACCCCTTTCTTCTATGCCGTGTGCACCCTTTTCTTTGCGGAAGCATGGTGAATATGAAGTGAGAGTGTATGGAAGATTTTCTTCCTTTAACATCTGGTCTTTAAACTTACCAATCATAGAATGTTCTGATGTACCGATAAGGTAAAGGTCTTCCCCTTCAATCTTGTACATCATAGCATCCATTTCGGCAAAGCTCATAACGCCTGTTACAACATCGGAACGAATCATAAACGGCGGTACACAGTAAGTAAAACCTCTGTCAATCATAAAATCTCTTGCGTAGGAAATTACTGCACTGTGAAGCCTTGCAATATCTCCCATAAGGTAGTAGAATCCGTTACCTGCAACACGTCTTGCAGAGTCAAGGTCAATACCATCAAATTTTTCCATTATATCTGTATGATAAGGAATTTCAAAATCAGGAACAATCGGCTCTCCGTAACGCTCTACTTCAACATTTTCGCTATCGTCCTTACCGATTGGAACAGAAGGGTCAATGATGTTTGGAATAATCATCATTCTCTTTGTAACCTCTGCCTGTAATTCTGTTTCCTGCTGTTCCAGCTGTGCCAGACGGTCACCCTGCTGGGTAACCTGTTTTTTCATTGCCTCTGCTTCTTCCCTTTTGCCCTGTCCGTAGAGAGCACCAATCTGCTTGCTGAGCTTGTTGCGGTTTGCCCTCAAGGAGTCAGCCTCCTGCTTAACTTCACGTGATTTTTTGTCATATTCAATAACCTCGTCAACAAGCGGAATCTTGCTGTCCTGAAATTTATTTTTAATATTCTGTTTTACTATATCAGGATTTTCTCTTAAAAATTTAATATCAATCATCTTTTTTCTCCTATTTTATTCCTTTTCTTCTAATTTATTAGCAATGTCCTTTAAATCTTCTTCGCTGTAAAATTCTATAGTCAATACCCCGCCGTCTCCTTTTTTGGAGATAGAAACCTTTCTGCCGAGATTTTCGTTCAGGGCAAGTTCAACCTCCTTGTAGAAGTTTGGCTTTTTTTCAGGGGTTTTTATTTTTTCTTTTTTCTCCTGCTGAACCAGCTTCTCCACCTGTCTTACAGATAAATCCTTCTCCGCAATTTCCTCTGCAAGAAGAATCATTTTATCGGCAGATTCAAGAGAAAGCAACGCCCTTGCGTGACCTTGTGTGATTTTACCTTTTGTAAGGTAATCGATTACCTCATGCGGAAGATTAAGGAGCCTGAGGGCATTTGCAACAGCAGAACGACTTTTTCCCACTGTTACAGAAACTTCTTCCTGTGTAAAGCCATATGTATCCATAAGAGTTTTGTAGCCCTTGGCTTCTTCAACAGGAGTAAGGTTTTCCCTCTGCAAATTTTCTATAAGCGCAAGCTCCATTGTTTCTCTGTCATCAAGCTCACGAATGACAACAGGAACTTCTGTAAGCCCCGCCATACGGGATGCCCTGTATCTTCGTTCACCTGCTACAATCTGATATCCCCCATACATAAGAGGACGAACCAGCAATGGTTGAAGCACACCATGTTGAGCAATGCTTTCTGCAAGCTCGGACAAGGCTTTATCATCAAATTCTGTTCTTGGCTGGTCTTTGTTTGGCTCTATTTCTGAAATTTTGAGAGTTACCGTGCTGTTCTGATCCTCGCTCTCGTTTTCCACAAATATTGCACTGAGACCTTTGCCAAGTCCGCCTTTTTTAGCCATATTTGTTATTCCTTTCTGATTATCTCTGTGGCAAGGGAAAGGTAAGCCTCTGCACCCTTGCTCCTTTTGTCAAAATAGTAACAGGGCACTCCAAAGGAGGGAGCTTCACTAAGCCGTACACCTCTAGGAATAACTGTTGCAAAGACTTTCTTTGGAAAAAACTTTTTAACCTCTGCAACAACCTGCTGTGTCAGATTCAGTCTGCCATCGTACATTGTAAGCAGCACACCCTCTATGTCAAGATGAGGATTGTACATTCTTTTTACCCTTCTTACAGTGGACATAAGCTGACTAAGACCTTCCAAAGCATAATATTCACACTGAATCGGCACAAGAATTGTATCTGCAAGTGTCAAAGCGTTTGTGGTGATTATACCTAAAGACGGAGGACAATCAATAATTATGTAGTCAAAATTTCCCTTTACCGGAACAACTGCATTTTTTAAAATTGATTCTCTGTGAGGAGAATTTGCAATTTCCAGCTCTGCACCTGCCAGATTAATGTCGCTTGGCAGTAAATAAAGACCCTGAAAACCTGTTTGTATCATACAATCATTGGCTGTTATGCCGTCTGTCAACACATTATATGTACTGCTTTTTACATTTCTCCTGTCTATTCCCAATCCACTGGTAGAGTTACCCTGTGGATCAATGTCAATAAGTAGTACTTTTTTGTTATACAAACCCAAGGAAGCAGCAAGATTAACTGCTGTTGTAGTCTTGCCCACACCGCCCTTTTGGTTTGCAACTGCTATTACCTTTGCCATATTTTTAAAATTCTCTCTTCTTAAAATTAATTCCTTAAAATTATATCATAAAGAGATGTAAATTTAAAGTATTTAGAAGCAAAAAGACAAAATATCCTTATTTTTGTTTCACGTGAAACATATAAAACGCCAAAAGGCCACACATCACTGTGTGACCTTTGGCAAGGGGTTCAGATAAGGAAATGGGTATGAGTGGAACGGACAAAAGCAGAGTGGTTTTTGCTTTTGTCCTAAGAGGAAAGCAAATTAAAACGGATAGGCATCCGTCAGGCACTTGAATTAAGTGCCTTGTCCTTGGGAATTTTTACAGTATATTCTATGTAATTTTCTGTTTCTTGCTTTTTACTTATAGCATTAATTCCTGAAAGACGCATTGTGTCCACTGCCTTGTTAATAGTGTTAACAAAAATTCTTACATCCTTGATAACAACCTTTTTATCACCTGTAAAACCAGTTAATTCGGTTTGGGGTACCGGTCTGTTTATCAGCAGTGTTTCAATGTAACGCTCCGATTCTTTGACATTCAGCTCCTCCCCCACAATGTGAGAAAGAGCATCCTTGCGTAAGCCTTCGTCACTTATTTTCAGGAGGGCCCTTGCATGGCGTTCGGTAAGTCCGGCTTGAACAATCCAATCCTGCTCTTCATAACTCAATCGCAGCAGACGAAGTTTGTTCGCAACTGTTGACTGTTTTTTTCCGATTTGAATTGCAGCCTGTTCCTGAGTAATTCCATATTTGCGGATAAGACGATTTATGCCTCTCGCCTCCTCAAACATACTCAAGTCTTTACGCTGGAGATTTTCTATTAACGCAAAGATTGCAGAGTCTTTATCGGAGCATTTCATTACTATACAGGGTATTTTTTGAAAACCAGCCATAATACTTGCCCTTAATCTTCTTTCACCTGCAATAAGTTCATACTCGTCATTTTTGAGTTTTCTTACAGTAAGAGGTTGAAGAAGTCCGTTTGTAGATATTGATTGAGAAAGACTTCTGATGTCCTCCTCGTCAAAGGTTCTTCTTGGTTGGGTTTTGTTTGGTCTGATTCTTCTTGCGGGTATTTCTACGACTTTGTTTTCGTCTTTAGATAAAAGCCCCATAAATATCAACCCTTCGTGTTTTCCCTGTGACTATATAATACACCTTGTCTTCCGAAAATCCTGTCGTTTATTGGGCAATTATTTTATAATGTTTTACAATTTTTTGGTGTTTCACGTGAAACATTGTCGAATCATTCTTTTGTAAGTATTTCTTACAGCAAAAAATCCCGAAATTTCTTCGGGACTTAAAATAGTTATTTTTACTGTAATGGATTGTTTTTAATTTTTGCTGATTGTCGGGGATATGTTTTTGGGCAAGGTTTTACCTTGTCTAAAACAATAATTGTTCTTTCATCACCTGTGGGGAGCGCAAATTCATTACAGAAATTTATCCTTCCGCCTAACTTGGCAATTGCGCCCTTGGCTGAAGTCAACTCATCTTTTCCGTTTCTTCCCTTCATAGCAACCATATTGCCCCCAACCTTAACATATGGCATAAGATATTCACAAAGGGTATTCATATTTGCAACTGCTCTGGATGTGGCTATGTCAAATTTTTCTCTCAAATCGACTTGTCTTCCGCCATCCTCTGCCCTTTTATGGATAATCTCTGCTTTAATATCCAGAACATTGCAAACCTCATTAAGAAAATTTAACCTTTTATTAAGGCTGTCAAGGAGAGTAAGTTCAATATCAGGCTGCAAAATCTTAAGCGGTATTCCGGGAAAGCCTGCACCTGTACCTACATCAATTATTTTTGCACCCTTTTTTACCTTAACATATTTAAGGAATGTTGCGGAGTCAAAAAAATGCTTAATTGCAACCTCTTTGGGCTCTGTAATTGCTGTAAGATTCATTTTTTCATTCCACTCAATCAACAAACTGTAGTAATCCTGAAACTGCTTTATCTGTTTTTCATTAAGAGTTTTGTCAATACCTTCAAGTGCATTTATAAGAGTTTTTATCATTTCTTTTTCTTCTCCATAAAAGTTCTTCTTATGGCTGTGCCGTCATTTTTACATTCATAGATAACAGCTTTTACCGCAACTTTTTTGTCAACATAGTTGCCGTCCTCATCCATATAGAAAATCTCGCTGTAGTCCCCGCCGTTTGGTGTAGGTTTGTTAAACCTTTCGTGGGTGATTATATTTTCTTCCTCGTTATTACTGAGGTTTATTATTTCTTTATCCATTTTTACCTCTTATTTATTCTGACTTAACCAAATCAAAAGCACGCTTATATCCGCAGGAGAAACACCGCTGATTCTTGATGCCTGCCCGATATTTTCGGGACGTACCTTGTTCAGCTTCTCCTGCGCTTCCAATCTTAATCCTGTAATACTATTATAGTCAACTTCTTTGGGAAGTCTTTTCTTTTCCAGCTTCCGCATTTTTTCAACCTGTTCAAGCTGTTTTTGAATATATCCCTCATACTTGATTTCAATTTCAACCTGTTCAAATATATTGCTGTCTAAATCCGGTCTTTCTGTATCAATTGAGGATAGGCTGGCATAATCAATTTGGGGTCTTTTCAGCAAATCAATCATTCTTACCCCTGTTGTCACCGCAGATGTTTCACGTGAAACAAGTATATCGTTCAGCTCCTGTGTTGGAGAAAACACAGTGCTTTTTATTCTTTTATATTCTTCTTTTTTCAGTTCTTGTTTTTTTAAGTATCTCTCCCATCTGTAGTCAGTTATCAGTCCTATTTCTCTGCCAAGGGGAGTAAGGCGAACATCTGCATTGTCCTGACGAAGAATAAGTCTGTACTCACTTCGGGAAGTCATCATTCTGTATGGATCGTTTACACCCTTTGTGACCAAATCATCAACCAACGTACCAATATATGAGGAAGCTCTGTCTAAAATAAAGGGTTCCTTACCCTGAACTTTTCTTGCTGCATTAATACCTGCAATAAGACCTTGTGCGGCAGCTTCCTCATATCCACTGCTTCCGTTGAACTGACCTGCACCATACAGACCCTTAAAATCTCTGAATTCAAGAGTACTATCCATTTGCAAAGGGTCAATGCAGTCATATTCAATTGCATAAGCAGGTCTCATAATTACCACATTTTCAAGTCCCTTAATGCTGTGATAAAACTCTGTCTGAACTTCCTCCGGAAGAGAAGAGCTCATACCCTGCAAGTACATCTCTTCCGTGTCAATTCCGCAAGGTTCAATAAACAGTTGGTGTCTTTCTTTGTTCTCGAATCTGACAATTTTATCTTCAATACTCGGGCAATATCGTGGGCCAACACCTTCAATTTTACCACCGTAAAGAGGGCTTCTGTGAATATTGTCAAGTATAATTTTCTTTGTTTTTTCATTGGTCCAGCTAATATGGCAAACTACCTTGTTATCCCCAAGACTTTCTGTATCGTAGCTAAAAGGAACAGGTGGCACATCTCCCTCCTGAACTTCTAAATCTGAAAAATCAATTGAGCTTCGCAGCACCCTTGCAGGTGTACCGGTTTTAAATCTTCTTAATTTTAATCCAAGCTTTTTTAAGCTTGCACCAAGGAATTTCGCAGGAAAGATACCGTCGGGACCGCTTTCATATGATGTATCGCCTACAAATATTTTACCCCCAAGGTAAGTTCCTGTTGCAATTATAACAGCCTTTGCTTTAAAAAGGGCATCCATTCTTGTTGTTAAATGCCAAATTCCACTTTCATCCCTTGTAATGTCAGTAATTTCAGCCTGACGCAGAATTAGATTTTTTTGCAGTTCCAGCTTATGTTTCATAGTATCAGCATATTTTCTTCTGTCAATTTGAGCACGTAAGGAATGGACAGCAGGTCCTTTTCCTCTGTTTAACATTCGCATCTGTAAAAAACATTCGTCTGCGGTTCTTCCCATTTCACCACCTAGAGCATCAATTTCCCTTACAAGGTGACCTTTTGCAGTTCCCCCGATTGAGGGATTACATGGGCAGTTACCTACAGCATCATTATTAATTGTAAAAATTATAGTGTTGCATCCAAGACGTGCAGAAGCAAGTGCCGCTTCAATTCCTGCGTGTCCTGCACCAATTACTGCAACATCAAATTCTCCGGCATTATAACTCATAAAAATCCTCTCTTATTTACCCACACAGAAATTGTGAAATACACTGTCAACGATTTCTTCGGATGCCTTTTCTCCTGTTAATTCCAAAAGAAAGTCAATGGATTCTTGTAAAGAAACAGTTACTGCATCCATTGTCATACCAAAATCCAAAGCATTTTTAGCCTCAATCAGGGCAGAAAGTGCATTTGAAACAGCTTTTCTCTGTCTTTCGTTTGCAATTATTCCCCCGCTTGGGTCAAAATCTTCTGTTCCTGCAATTTTTTCTATCTTATTTTTAAGTTCATCAATATTATCAAGAGTTTTTGCAGAAATATATACTATATGTTTAATATTCTTATTAATATACTCTATGTTAAGATGATTTTCCAAATCTGTCTTATTAATAACCGCGATACAAGGAGTATCTTTCACTTTATCAATAAGCTGAATTTCTTCCTCTGAAAGTCTTTGACTGCTGTCAAAAAGAGCTATAACAAGACCCGCTGTATCAATTTTTTTAAAGGTTTTTTCTACACCTATTTTTTCAATTTCATTGTCGGTTTCTCTGATACCTGCTGTGTCAGACAACTTCAGCATAACATTACCCACCATTACAGTATCCTCAACAACATCTCTTGTTGTACCGGCAATAGAGGTAACAATGGATTTTTCCCTTCCTGCAAGAATATTCATAAGTGTGCTCTTTCCTGCATTTGGTCTGCCTACAATTACAGTATCTATTCCCTCTTTTACAATTTGACCCGTATCATAGGTTGATAAAAGCTTTTCAAGACTTTCAATGCTTGTATCTACAGCCTCTATAATTGAATCCTTTGTAACCTCGGGAATATCCTCCTCGGGATAGTCAGCCCACGCTGACAGATGAGCCGCTTTATTGAGAAGAATATTCTTAATTTCCTGAGTTTTCTTGAAAATAGCTCCTTCTTTTACATACAAAGCCGCCTTTACAGCACTTTTGGATTTTGCTGAAATAATATCCATTACAGATTCGGCCTCTGTAAAGTCAATTTTTCCGTTTAAATATGCCCTTTTTGTAAATTCCCCGGGACCTGCAGGCTCTGCTCCTGACGATATAACAGCAGATAAAACTTCCTTTGTCACAAATAAACCGCCGTGACAGGAAAGTTCAACAACATTTTCTCCTGTAAAACTTTTTGGAGCAATAAATTTGAGTGCAACAGCCTCGTCAATGACTTCTCCATTATTGTGAATATGTCCAAACAAAGCGGTATATCCCTGAATATCTTTAATTTTTTTTCCGCTTACTGAGGTGAAAACCTTGTCTGCAACAGAAAAAGCATCTTCGCCGCTAATTCTGATAATTCCTATTCCGCCTTGTCCCTGTGCAGTAGAAATTGCAGCAACTGTACTCATACAAATCAATCCTCTAACTTCATAAATAGCAAAAGGAGACGAAAACTCGCCTCCTTTAAAAACAAATTATAATTTTCCGTAAAGGCTACCTTCGTTGATTGGCTCTCTGGTAGGTGTGCTTATTGTGCTTTCACCACTTTTGCTGTAACCACCACTGCGTCTGCCTCTATAATTTCTATTTCTGTTGTCGTAATTTCTCTTTGGTGCATCCGGATCAGGACCAATCACAACGTGACGGAACATATTTTCTCCCTCACTCCAGGAAACAGCACCCTTAACCTTTTGAACAGCAGTATGAATAATACGTCTTTCATAAGGGTTCATAGGCTCAAGATTTGACTTTACACCTGTCTTAACAGCTTTATAAGCAAGCTTTTTTCCAAGAATTTCAAGTGTTTTTTCTCTTTTTTCCCTGTAATTACCGGTATTAATGGAAATTCTGTAGTAGTTGTTTTCAACATGGTTTGCAACAAGACCTGTAAGATACTGTAAAGAATTCAGTGTATCTCCTCTTCTGCCGATTACATAACCAATGCCTTCGCCTTCAAGATTAATTTCTGCACCGTCTTTTTCTTCATTAACTGTCATCTTGATTTCTGTAAGACCAAGAGCATCAAGAATTTGTCTGAGATAATCTGCTGCAACCTGTGCAGGTGACACCTTAACATTAAGTGTTATTTTTACCTTTGCTTCCTTGCCGCCGAATAAACCCAGCTTTTTCTTTTCAGGTTGCTGAATAACCTCAATATTATCAGCATCAGTAGAACTTATACCCAGCTCTTTGCAGGCATTTTCCATGGCAATTTCAATAGTTTCGCCAACGCCGATTGCTTCTTTAATCACTTTTTCACCTTCTATATTTTTCACAGCAAATAAACTTGCTGTGGTTATTTATTGTTTACTTTCTTTTTCCATCATAAGGGCAATGTGCCTTGCTTCCTGATTTGCAATCATAGTAACAGGATTATAAATTTTACCCATAATAAGTGACTGCACAAGACCCAATAGTGTAGAACAAATCCAATAGAAACCAACAGCTGCCGGTACTGAATATGCAATATATGCGGAGAACAGTGGTAAACCAAACATCATAATCATCATACAGCCCTGCATTTGTGTTCCGTTAACTCTCATTGTAATAATCTGGGTAATAATAGATGATACAAGACAGAAAACAGGAATTAACATATACCATGAGCCGAAGAAACCATAAGTTGAAGGAACTTCAAGCATACTTATACCACTGCCCGGAACAAGTTCAAATCCCTTTGCAAGCATAGAAACATTGTCAAGCTGTGTCTGTGTAAAACACTGTGTTATAAAATCAGAATTAGCCATTGTATTAATGTTATTAAGCACATCAATCTGCTGATAATAAGCATTAATATTCGCTGTTGGTGGCATGCCCGGCATATGCTGGGCATATGTAAGAGTTGAATTTACTAAATCTGAATTAAGATGCAGAGTATTTGTAAGAGGAGAAGAAATACTGTAGAAGATGCCAAGCATAACAAGCATAGGTACTATACTTGTAAGACAACCTGCAGATGGGCTTATACCCTCCTTCTGATACAGTTTTTGGATTTCCTCATTTGCTTTCTGTTTATTATTTTTATATTTTTCCCTTATTTCCTGCTGCTTTTTTTGCATTCTCTGGTTATTAGCCATAGATTTTTGCTGTTTTATTGAAAATGGGAAAAGGATAATCTTTGCAATAATAGCAAAGATTATAATTGCTATACCGTAATTCTGTACAAGATAGAATATGGGCCACAGCAAGTAACCGAAAAGACTTCCTAGGAAGTTAAAAATTGCCATATTACTTTTTCCTTTTGTTTTTCTCTTTCTTCAGGGGCACAGGGTCATACCCTCCCTTTGAAAAGGGATTGCATCTGATAACTCTCCAAATGGTAAGCAAGCCGCCCTTTAGTACACCGTGAGTTTCAATAGCCTCCAGTCCATAGCTGGAGCAGGTGGGATAATATTTGCACTTTGACTTACTTAATGGTGAAATACTCTTTTTATAAAACTTTATAACTGCAATCAAAATTCTTTTCATTATTATGCAGTCCTTAATATCTTTGCTTTTTTCAGATGCTTTGACATTTCTTTTTTTACAACATCACTTTTTACATAGGGAGTCTTTCCCCTTGCAACAAAAACAATGTCGTAACCCGGAATAATATCACTGTACAGATCATATAGAGCTGCTCTTATTACTCGTCTTGCTCTGTTTCTCTGCACAGCTTTACCAATTTTCTTACTGGTTGTTATTCCGTACCTTTTTTCATTACTTCTGTTTTTAAGAACATAGGTTACAAGGGAGGGACCAATAAAACTTTTTCCCTTTTTATAAAGGCGAAGAAAATCCCTGTTTTCTTTAATAGTAAGAAATTTTCCCATTGTAATCTCCCTCAAAAAATAAAAAGAAAGACCACTTGAAATAAGTGGTCTTAATTTTAGTAAGACAACTGCTTTCTACCCTTAGCTCTTCTTCTGGCTAAAACTTTACGACCATTCTTTGTTGCCATTCTTTTTCTGAAGCCATGTTCTTTTTTTCTGTGAAGCTTTTTAGGCTGATATGTTCTCAGCATAGAAAACCCTCCTTTCGGATTTAACATTACATTACCTTGCAATATAGCATTATATCTTATTTTTTCAATACAGTCAACAAAAATTTGCTATTTTTTTATATTTAATTTTATAATTTATTCGCAAGTTGTATTGTACTACAACATATAGTGTTAATCACGTATATACACACAATTTATATCCAATTTAATTTTAATTCAACAAGTCATATATTTATATAGTTATATATACTTATATATGCAAATTTTTGTGTTGTTTTTTCTTGCAATATAAATTCGATTTTGATATAATATATTATGTTAGCTTATAAGTGGTAATTTGCCTTTTTTTATTTTATTAAAATTTATCTTACACATAAAATAATATATATAATAATGAAAAGAACATAAAATTATGAGAAAAAGAAAGAAGTGATTTAATGGACTCCTTCAATGAAGCTTGGACAATAATATGCGATTACTGTAAAAATCAAATTACAGATGTTGCTTATAATACATGGATAAAAAGAATTGAACCTGTAAGTCTAAATTTTGACAAGAACGAAACTGTTCTTCTTGTTCCAAATGATTTCCACAGACAAACACTCTTAAGATGTTACATACCTTTACTCAATGATGCATTTGACACTGTTTTCGGCACACACTTTGACATTAATTTCAGAGTTCCCGAAGAGGTTAATAACATTCAGGAAAAAGAACAGAAGGATGTTGCAGAGACAGGATATGAATTCACATTTGAAACCTTTATTGTAGGCTCTTCAAACAAATTTGCACATGCGGCGTCAATAGCTGTTGCGCAAAATCCTGCCGGCGCTTACAATCCACTTTTCCTTTATGGAAACAGCGGACTTGGAAAAACTCATCTTCTTTACGCAATCAGTAATGAAATAAAGAAAAATCATCCTAGTAAAAATATTGTTTATGTTAAGGGTGACGACTTTACAAATGAGCTTATTGAAGCTATCGGAAAGGTTACCACATCAGAATTCAGAAATAAATACAGAAATGCAGATGTTCTTTTGGTTGACGACGTTCAGTTTATTGGCGGTAAAGACAGAACACAGGAAGAATTTTTCCACACATTTAACACACTGTATGAAGCAAAAAAACAGATTGTACTTACTTCTGACCGACCGCCAAGAGAAATTAAAACTCTTGAAGACAGACTTCGTTCCCGTTTTGAATCAGGACTTCTTGCTGATATTCAACCACCTGATTTAGAAACAAGAATTGCTATTATAAAGAGAAAATCAGAAATTCTCGGAATTAACCTTAGTGATGATGTTTGTGAATATATAGCAAAGAGCCTGAAAACAAATATCCGTCAGCTTGAAGGTGTTGTAAAGAAGCTAAAAGCAAAGGTGCTTCTTTCAGGAGAAGAACCATCTTTATCTGTGGTTAAAGAGGGTATAAGTGATATTCTCAACAATGATACTCCACCGGAAATGACAGTTGAAAAAATTGTTGAAGAGGTTGGCAGAAACTACGGATTCACCGCAGAAGAAATCAGAAATTCAAAAAACAGAAAAGCAGACATAAGTCAGGCCAGACATATTGCAATATATATTGTAAGAAATCTCACAAATCTTTCTATGGTGGATATAGGCAAGGAATTCGGAAATCGTCATTATACAACTATTGTATATACCATTCAGCAGGTTACACAACAAATGCAAACTAACAGCTATATAAAGGAAACTGTAGAGGATATTATAAAAAATATCAGAGACAGATAGAAAAAACAGGAAAAATAAAGCAAAATATATCTATTCGTTTTACAAAATTTTCATAGTTTTTCACACACATTAACATAACATATTTCCACATAATGTTAAAAATAATGTTTGTTTCTGTTTTTATTAACATTTTTTATTTTTTTCAACATTTTATTGTCAGTAAATTTTCTTGATAAAATCTGTTCAAAGCATATTTTTTGTGGGTTTTCACATCCCCTATTATTACTACTATAATAATTACATAACATATTCATTTGTAAAATGAAAATATATAATTTTTAAAATTTATATGAAACTGAAAATAAGAAGAGGTATCAGAAAGGAAATTAAAATGAAATTTAGCTGTTTAAGAAGTGATTTGAGCACTGCCGTAAATAATGTTCAGAGGGCAGTAGCTGTAAAGGCATCTATACCTGCACTGGAAGGTATTTTAATAAAAGCATATAACGGAAATCTTATACTTTCCGGTTACGATTTAGAAATCGGTATTACTACAGATATGGAAGCAACTGTTGATATTGAAGGTGAAATTGTTGTTTCAGCTAAACTGTTCGGCGATATTATAAGAAAGCTTCCACAGGAAATTGTAACTATAGAAACCGACGACAGAATGGTCACATACATAACAAGCGGTAATGCTGCTTATCAGATTGTAGGTATATCTACTGCCGAATATCCAGATTTACCTAAATTTGAAGAAACAGACAAAATTATTATTAACGGAGGTATCCTCAGGGATATGATTCGTCAAACAATTTATGCTGTTTCAGACAATACATCAAAACCTATTTATACAGGCTCTCTCTTTGAAATTAAAAATAAAATTCTTACAATTGTTTCAATTGATGGATATAGAATGGCTATAAGAAAAGAAAATATTGACAGTGACAGCAGTAATGAGTTTGTTATTCCGAAAAAAACACAGAGTGAAGTTTTGAAACTGATTGTTAATGAGGACGAGGATGTTGAAATTATTATAGGTCAGCGTCACACTATGTTTAAGGTTGGAAAATTTTATGTAATTTCCAGACTTATAGAGGGTACCTTTATTGATTATAATTCAACCATTCCAAAGGGAACAGATACAGAAGTTATAGTTAATACAAGAGAAATTACACAGGCTGTTGAAAGAATGGGACTTTTGGCAAGTGAAAAAATACCTTCACCTGTAAAGTGTACATTCAGCGGTGATGAAATTACTCTTACCTGTAAAACAACAATGGGTAAAGCTAATGATTCAATTAGTACCACAATTGCAGGAAAAGATGTTGAAATAGGCTTTAACAACAGATATTTTCTTGATGCACTTAAAAATTGTGAAACAGATGAAATTAAATTAATTTTAAACGGCGGACTTTCTCCAATGATTGTTAAACCGGTAAAAAGTGATGATTTTCTTTATCTTGTTGTACCAATGAGAATTTCATAATAGAGAATATTATAAAGATATTATATTGAAGAAGTAATAATGGAAAATAAAGAAATAATTTTTATAGAAACAGAATTTATAAGACTACAGGATTTACTGAAATTTTCAGGAATGACAGATACCGGAGGACAAGCAAAATATCTTATTCAGGATGGCTATGTGATGGTTAACGGAGAGGTTTGCACAATGAGGGGTAAAAAGTTGAGAAGCGGAGATAGTGTTACCCTTGATAATAAAACTTTAGAGGTAAGAAACTATTGAAAATAAATTCGTTGGAATTTGAAAATTTCAGAAATCTTGAAAAAAGCATAATTTTTCCTCATAATAAAACCAATGTGATTTTTGGGGAAAATGCCCAGGGAAAAACAAATCTTTTGGAATGTATCTGGCTTTTTTGCGGAGGTCACTCCTTTAGAGGAGCATCAGAAAAGGAAATTATTAATTTTGAAAAAGATTTTTCTAAAATTAAGTTAAATTTTTCGAGTCAGGAAAGAGAACAAACTGCAGAAATAAGATATACCTCGGGGAAAAAAGAGGTTTTTATAAATGGAGTTAAGAAAAAAAGCGGTGCAGAGCTGATAGAAAAATTTTCCTGTGTGGTATTTTATCCTGAACATTTGTCACTTGTTAAGGCAGGCCCATCAATAAGAAGAAAATTTCTTGATGGCGCGCTTTGTCAGCAAAAACTGAAATATGCAATGTTTTTTTCAAAATACAATCAGGTTCTCAGCCAGAGAAATGCTCTTTTGAAGGATATTAAAAGGCACAGTGAGCTTAAATCTACTCTTGAAATTTGGGATGAGCACCTTACAATGCTTGGCTCGTTCCTTATTCAGCAAAGAATTAAGTACGCAGAAAAGCTGAAGGAAAGTGCAAAATACTTTCATAACGGTATTTCTGAAGGAAAAGAAAATTTAGATATTGAGTATGTTTCCACAGTGAATGAATTTGATGTGGAAAATTTATCAGATATACAGGAAAAATTCAGAAATGAGCTTAATAAAAAGCTAAATGATGACCTTTATTTTGGATATACAACAGTAGGTCCCCACAGAGATGATATTAATATTATTATAAATGGGATGAAAGCAAAAACCTTTGGAAGTCAGGGACAGCAGAGAAGTGCTGTTTTGTCACTGAAATTGTCTGAAGCAAAAATATTAAGCGAAATAAGAGAAGAAAATCCCGTGCTTCTATTTGATGATGTTCTTTCTGAATTGGATAGAAAAAGGCAGGATTATTTACTTAATAAAATAAAAGACTATCAGGTTTTTATTACATGCTGTGAGAAAGAAAAAGAACAACTTACAAACGGCAAGTTGTTTGTCGTAAATAAAGGAATTAT
>JAFLUK010000001.1:18147-53644 GCA_022508865.1 Oscillospiraceae bacterium
ACAGTTGTTAAAACAGAAGAAATAATAGGAATTTTTGATATGGATACATCTACAATATCAAAATGGACTAAAAAATATCTTTCTAATGCAACAAAGAATGGCAGAGTAATTAATGTTACTATGGAATTGCCCAAAAGCTATGTTGTGTGTAACGAAAAAAATGAAATTAAGGTTTATATCAGCCAGATAAGCAGTACAACACTTATGAAACGAAAAAATCAGATATAAAATATACTGTAAAAAAGATATAAAAAGGTGGAAAGGAATAATATTATGAAGCTGGATAAATGCCCCTACTGCGGCAGAAGACTTTCCTATCCCTCGGCATTTATGAATAAATCAAAGGGAGAATACAAGTGTACAAGATGTAAAAAGGAAAGTAATATAAACATTAAAAAAATAATATGGCTTGCATTTACTTTGACAATGCTGGTTGCTTTGATAATTATGATTTTAATAATTATGTATCTAAAAGATAAAAGCCCATTTATGTTTTTGCTTGTAATGATACCTTTTATGATTTTTTATCTTTTTGTACCATTCTTTATAAAGCTCAGGCCGCTGAAAAAGTATCGTGACTTTGTAAGTCAGCAGCAAAAATATATGAAGTCTGAAATTCTTGACCCTATTACTCAAAGTGATGTAGAGCTTAACGGTCCTATGATAAATACAGATGTATTCAATCAGATAAAAGCAAAACGTAAGATAATTACAGAGGAAGAGTCTGCAAGAACAAAGGCCTTTATAGAAGTTGATGAAACAAAAAAATTTACTACAGATACAATATCGGGAGATTTGCTCAAAGAAAAAACAGCAGCTTTTTCTATAAAAGATATAAAGGACAGTTCGTTAAGAGAAGACTTCTTTGATGAATTTATTGATTGAGAATAGTGAAAAAATATATAATATTTGTTTGCGGGCGGAAAGGCTATAGAATTTAAAATGTTTAAAAAACCTGTATGTCCCTATTGTAAGGCTATTTATTTTACTAAAGAAATAAAAAAACAGGGGCATAATGAAGAAGTGGAATGTCATAACTGTAAAAAGAAATTTGTAGTAAAAAAGCTGGGAGGACTTGTTCTCTTGCTTTTGTTGGCAACAACCTTGGCTGTGATTTTTGATTTCTTTTTAATATTCTTTATAAATGTGAAAAGTATTTCTACAATTTTATTCTTTTCAGTTGTACTTATTTATATTGTTTTTCTTTTTAATCCTTTTTTTGTGAAGTATTATAAAAAGAAAGATAAGGATAAAGACAAAAAGTCCGGAAAGTAATAATCATCAGAAAACGGAGGAATTTGATTTGGAAAATTTGAATAATCAAGGAAGCTTGAACGAAATAGCAAAGGTAGAAAATGAATATGGCGCAGATGAAATACAGGTACTTGAAGGACTGGAAGCTGTAAGAAAAAGACCGGGTATGTATATCGGTTCTACAGGGGAACAGGGTCTTCATCATCTTGTATATGAAATTGTAGATAACTCCATTGACGAAGCTCTTGCTGGTTTTTGCTCAAAAATTGAAGTTTCTATTCTACCCGGAGATATAATCAGAGTAAAGGACAACGGACGTGGTATTCCTGTAGGTATTAATACAAAAATGGGTCTTCCTGCTGTTACAGTTGTATTTACTGTCCTCCATGCAGGTGGTAAATTCGGCGGCGGCGGATATAAGGTATCAGGCGGTCTTCATGGTGTTGGTGCATCTGTTGTTAATGCTCTTTCCGAATATCTTGAAGTTAAGGTTTGTGACGGAGAAAATATCTACTTCCAGCGATATGAACGTGGTAAAATAATGAATGATCTGGAAATTATCGGAAAGGGTACAGAAAAGGGTACAGAAGTTATCTTCAAGCCTGATCCTGTTATGTTTACGGACACCACAGTTTACAGATACGAAATTCTGGAAAAGCGTCTTCGTGAACAGGCTTTCCTTAATGCAGGTGTAAGAATTGAACTTAAGGACGAGAGAGACCCTGAAAATATTGTTGTAAATGAATATTGTTATGAGGGCGGTGTAAAATCCTTTGTAAACTTTATTCGTACAAAAAAGAGCAGAACAAAGGAAATTAACCCTCTCCACGAGGATATTATCTATTTTGAAAGCGAAAATAAGGAACAGACAATGTCTGTAGAAATTGCAATGCAGTATACAGATGCAATTTCCTCTGATGTTCGTTCCTTTGCAAATAACATACATACCATTGACGGCGGTACTCACGAAGAGGGATTCAGACGTTCTCTTACCAAGGTATTGAACGAATATGGCAGACGTTTTAACAAATTAAAGGAAAAAGATGACGACTTAAAATACAGTGATTATGAGGAAGGTCTTTTTGCAATTATTTCTGTTAAGCTGACAGAGGCTGAATTTGAAGGACAGACAAAGGCAAAGCTGGGAAATACAGAAGTTCGTACAATGGTTTACAGACTTATTAAAGAAAAACTTGCCCAGTTCCTTGAAGAAAATCCTGCAATTGGTAAGATTATCTTTGAAAAGGCTATGATGTCCTATACTGCAAGAATTGCAGCTCAAAAGGCAAGGGAAAATGTAAGAAGAAAGTCTGCCCTTGACGGTGCAAGACTTCCCGGTAAACTTGCTGATTGCCAGAGTAAGGACAGTTCAGAAACAGAAATATATATTGTCGAGGGTGACTCTGCCGGCGGCTCTGCAAAAGAGGGCAGAGACAGAAGAATTCAGGCTATTCTCCCACTTTGGGGAAAAATGCTGAATGTTGAAAAGGTAAGAGAGGACAAGGTTTACGGCAACGATAAGCTTACTCCTGTGATAACAGCTCTCGGTACAGGAATAAAGGATGATTTTGATATTTCAAAGCTACGTTATGACAAGGTTATTATTATGGCCGATGCCGACGTTGACGGCTCACATATCAGAACACTTCTTCTTACATTCTTTTTCCGTTTTATGAGGCCGCTTCTTGAAGAAGGTCATGTATATATCGCACAGCCGCCTCTATACAGAATTACTAAAGGAAAAAAGCACAAGTATGCTTTCTCTGACCAGGAAAGAGATGCAATGCTCAGCCAGATAGAGGGAAAAACAGAAATTCAGCGATATAAAGGTCTTGGTGAAATGGACCCTGAACAGCTTTGGGAAACTACTATGAATCCTGAAACCCGTACAATGTTAAGGGTTGAATTAAAGGATGCAGAAATTGCAGACGAAACATTCTCTATGCTTATGGGTGAAAAAGTTGAGCCAAGAAGAGAATTTATAGAAACAAACGCAAAGTTTGTTGAAAATCTTGATATATAAGGAGGGATAATAATGGCTGATAATGAAAACAAGGATATAACAATGCCGCAGACAAAAATTATAAATGTAGACATTGACAGAGAAATGAGAAAATCTTTTCTTGATTACTCTATGTCAGTTATTGTATCCCGTGCACTTCCTGATGTAAGGGATGGATTAAAGCCTGTTCACAGAAGAATACTCTATACTATGCACGAAAAGGGTCTTGAACCAAACAAGCCTTATCACAAATGTGCAGATACCGTTGGTGCTGTGCTGGGTTCATATCATCCCCACGGTGATGCATCTGTTTATGATGCACTGGTAAGACTTGCACAAACTTTCTCTATGAGATATATGCTGGTGGACGGTCACGGTAACTTTGGTTCTGTTGACGGAGACCCGCCTGCTGCATACAGATATACAGAAGCCAGAATGAGCAAAATTTCAACAGAAATGCTTACAGATATTGAAAAAAATACTGTTGATTTTATGCCAAACTACGATGACAGACTGGAAGAACCTACAGTTCTGCCTGCAAAATTTCCTAATCTGTTAGTTAACGGCTCATCAGGTATTGCTGTTGGTATGGCTACAAACATTCCTCCTCATAATCTTGGTGAAGTAGTTGACGCAATGTGCCTCTTGATTGATAATCCTGATGCAGAGGTTGCTGACCTTATGGAATGTATGCCGGGACCGGACTTTCCCACAGGCGCAATGATAATGGGCAGAAGCGGCATAAGAGCTGCATACGCAACAGGTCGTGGCAAAATTATTCTTCGTGCAAAGACAGAAATAGAAGAGCAGAAAAACGGCAGATTTAAAATTATTGTTTCTGAACTTCCATATCAGGTTAACAAGGCAAGATTGATTGAATCTATTGCAGATATGGTAAGGGACAAAAAACTTGAGGGTATTTCCAATATTGAGGACCACTCTGACAGAAACGGTATGCATATTGAAATCGACATCAAGAGAGAAGCTTCTCCTCAGGTTGTGCTTAATATGCTGTTCAAAAATTCTCAACTTCAGACAACCTTTGGTGTAATTAACCTTGCTATTGTTAACGGCGAGCCAAAAATCCTTACTTTAAAGGAAATGCTCCAGCATTACATTGATTTTCAGGTTGATGTAATTGTAAGAAGAACAGAATTTGATTTAAAAAAAGCCAAGGAAAGATGTCATATCCTAGAGGGTTTGAAGATAGCACAAGATAATATTGATGAGGTTATTAAGGTTATCAGAGAGTCAAAGGACCAATCAACAGCAAAAGAAAGACTTTGTGAAAAATTCGGTCTTGATGAGGTACAGGCACAGGCTATTGTTCAAATGCGTCTTGGTCAGCTCACAGGTCTTGAAAGAGAGAAAATAGAAAATGAAATTGCAGAATTGCACCTGAAGATTGATGACCTGGAGAATATTCTTGTAAGTCGTGAAAGACAGCTTACAATTGTTAAAGAAGAAACTATTGCAGTGCGTAACAAATATTCCGACCCTAGAAGAACAGAAATATGCGCTGTTTCCGGTGAGGTTGATATTGAAGATTTAATCCCACAGGAGGATTGTGTTCTTACTCTTACACAGTTTGGTTATATCAAGCGTATTCCTGCCGATACCTACAAAATTCAGCACAGAGGAGGCAGAGGTGTTTCCGGTATGTCACGACGTGAGGAAGATGTAGCAAAGGAAATGTTTGTTATAAATTCTCACGATTTAGTACTTTTCTTTACTGATAAGGGAAAGGTTTACAGAATTAAATGCTATGAAGTACCGGAGGGCTCACGTCAGAGCAAGGGTATGAATATTGCTAACCTGCTTCCTATTGAACAGGACGAAAAAGTTACCTCAATGATTAAGGTTAACAGTATGGAAGAGGACAAGTACCTCATTATGGTAACAAAGCAGGGTATCATTAAGAGAATAAAACTTTCTGCATACAATACAGCCCGTAAGGGTGGACTTATTGCCCTTGATATTAACGAGGGCGACGAGCTTGCCTGGGTAAAAATGACAGAGGGTAATGATAATATTATTGTTGCCACAAAGAATGGTATGGCTATCCGTTTTAACGAAAATGATGTTCGTCCAATGGGAAGACAGGCACGTGGTGTAAAGGCTATGAAGCTGTCGGAGGGTGACGAAATTGTTGGTATGTGTGTAGCATCAGATGAAGATTTAATTCTTACAGTATCTGAAACAGGCTACGGCAGACTTTCCTATGGCAGTGATTACAGAGTTCAATCCAGAGGCGGTAAGGGTCTTACAAATTACCACATCAGCAAATACGGCAACGTTGCCACTGTTCAGTCGGTTAGTCTTGATGATGATCTTATCCTCATTTCAAAATCAGGTATAGTTATCAGAATTGAGGCTTCCACCGTAAGAATTTGCAACAGACCTTCAAAGGGTGTTACTCTTATGAAGCCTGTTGAGGATGATATGGTTGTAACAGTTGCTACTGCTCCTCACGAAAATGATGAAAAAACCGAAAACACAGAAGAAGCAGAAAATCATAATGAAGCCGATACTACAGCAGAATAAGGAGAATTTATGAAAAAGATTATAATTACTTTTGTTTCTGTTTTGCTTGTTGCTCTTATGCTGACCGCCTGTTCAAATAAAGAGGAAAAAAAGTCCACAGACGACAGTAAGTATCCTACAGCAAACAATACTATTGAGGGAAAAAATCAAACAGAACAGTGCTATAATATGGATATGTCCTCCTTCACAGAAAGGTTCAACAAGCTTTATAAGGAAAAGACAGATAGTGAAGGCCCTGTTATTGATATAGACGGAAATTATCATCCCCTTGATAAGGATAACTGGCAGGTTGTTGGTGATAAAAAACAAAAGGATGGAGAAACAAGCTATACTGCATATTCTCAAAACACAGAAAAAGCAGAGATTATTCTTTCAATTGACGATACAACAAAAAAAATAATTACATTTTCCACAGCAACCACAAACGGTGTGTGGAAAAAATCTGCAAATGATGTAAAAGCAATTGCAATAATAGGCTCAATTGTTTTGGGAGATTATGGTATAAAGACTTACGATTTCTTTAATGATTTGTTTGATACTGCAATCAGCGGTATGTGTTATTACGACAATGTTGCCTATAGGATTTCCGGAACTAATTATAATAAGAAGGCAGAAGATGATATGGTAATCAAACTGATGTCTATTCCGACCACAGTACACGCTCTCCGTGTAACAGCTTATACAGATTATAAAATGTATAAAGAAGGCAAATGTGATTTTGGCCAGCATACTGAAAAAACCACTGTATCTGAAACTACCAAAAAGGCTGATGCAAAGTAAAAAATGTTAATCAAACCACCCTTTAAGGGTGGTTTTTGCTATGTATTACTAATTTGTTATTACAAATTAGATAAAATAATTACAATGTTAAAATATTACTTTTAGTTTTTAAGAAAACAAACTATAATGTAAAATAGAAAAATAGGATTAGAAAGGTTGTATCAAATATGGGAAAGCAGGTTATTTTTGTTGGAGGTAAACGCTTCATTATCAGAACAGAAGAAAGCGAAGCGTATATGAAAAAGGTTGTGGAGCGTGTTGACACAAAGCTAAAGTCAATTATAGCTTCAAATCCTTTAATAGATAAGGAGTCTGCTGCCATTTTGGCATCCCTTGATTACTGTGATGAGGAATATAAAATCCGAGAAAGATTGGAAGAAATTAAGGAGCAGATTAAAGATTATCTGGAAGAAACAGAAGAACTCCACAAGGAAATAAAGGATTTAGAAACAAAAAATATGGAGCTTCAGGCAGCTTTGGAAAGATATAATAAAATTGCAGATCCCAAAGATACTATTCCTAAAGATGATATTAAAAACAAAGAGGAAAAGACTGTAAAAGGAAAAAAAGTTCTTGCAACAGGAAAAATAGAGAATAAAACCCCCACCGTAATTGACGGCGCCATTCAGCAAAGCCTGTTTCATATGGAAGAAATATGAATAATAAAATAGAAATTTTAGCCCCTGCAGGGGGATTTGACTCTGTATATGCCGCTGTAAACAGCGGTGCAGATGCAATATACCTTGGTTTGCAGGATTTCTCGGCAAGAAAAGACGCAAAAAACTTTTCCTTTGAAGAGCTTAAAAGTACCACATCATACTGTCATATTCGTGGTGTAAAGGTTTATGTAACAATGAATACCTTGTTGTTTGATGAAGAGATGGAAAGTGCTCTGAAAGCGGTGAAAAAGGCTGTAAAATGTAATATTGATGCTCTTATTGTGCAGGATATTGGCTTTGCAACTGCTGTTCACACCGCCTGTCCGAAATTACCTCTTCATGGCTCTACCCAAATGAGCATTCATTCTGTAAGCGGAGCAAAGCTGTTAAAAGAATTGGGTTTTAAGCGTGTTGTCCTCAGCAGAGAAATGTCAAAAGAAGAAATTAAGGAAATAGCCGACAATGTGGACATAGAGCTGGAGGTTTTTGTTCACGGAGCTCTTTGTATGAGCGTCAGCGGTCAGTGTTATTTTTCTGCAATGCTTGGTGGCAGAAGCGGTAATCGGGGGCGTTGCGCTCAGACATGCCGGCTTCCCTTTAAGGTTGAGGGTTGTGATTATGCTTTAAGTCTTAAAGATAATTCCATAATATATTATCTTGATGAGTTGAAAAAAATAGGTGTAACCTCTGCAAAAATTGAGGGCAGAATGAAGCGTCCCGAATATGTTGCCTCTGCTGTCAGAGCCTGCTATGAAAAGCGTGAAAAAGGCTTTATTTCTACAGACACAATGGAAAAGCTGAAAAATGTTTTTTCACGAACAGGTTTTACAGAAGGCTATTTTAAAGGGGAACTTGGACACAATATGTTTGGTTACAGACAAAAAGAGGATGTTGTGTCTGCAACAGAAGGTCTTTTTAAGGAAATCCGAAATGATTATAAAGATGAAATGAAAAGAATTTCCCTATCAGGAAAATTTTCTGCAAAATTTAACGAAGCACCTGTTTTCGCCATTTCCGACGAACATAACAGTGTTATAATAGAAGCCCAAATCCTTTGTGAAAGGGCAGAGAACATACCACTGACTACAGAAAAGGCAGAAAAACAGCTGAATAAAACCGGTGGTACGCCCTACTTTTTTGAAAATATAAGCCTTGATATAGAGGACAACCTTAGTATACCTCTGTCTGTGTTGAACAAAATTAGACGTGAGGCCTTGGAGCAGATAAGCGAAAAAAGAGATTTTGACTATAATTATAGTTTTGAAATGCCCCGGCTGAATTTAAAACCTGTTAAAAGACAAATGACAGAAAAAAGGGCAGAAGTTAAGAAAATTGACGGTATCGGCAAGGGTGACTATGACCTTGTGTTTGTACCCATTGATATAAGCGAAGGAGATTTCGATGCCCTGAATGATAAAGAAATTAAGTTTGGCATTTCTGTTCCCAGAGGTCTTTTTGACAGAGAGAAAAAGATAATCAATCGCCTTAAGGAATTTAAGAACAAAGGTGTAAGAGATGTTCTTTGCAATAATCTCGGTGCAGTTTATTTTTGTAAAGAGTTGGGGTTTGATGTTCACGGTGGAGAATTTCTTAATTTTACCAATACCCTGTCACTAAACTGGGCAGAAAATTTTGGGTTAAAGGACGTTACTCTTTCCTTGGAGCTTACGGATAATCAAATAAATGCATTGGGCGGAAATATCAAAACAGGGATTATAAGCTATGGTTATATACCTTTAATGCTAACCAGAAACTGCCCTGTAAAAAGCGGCAACAAGGATTGCAAATCCTGCAAAAAAAAGGAAAAATTGCAAGACCGCAAAAATTTTCAATTTTCCCTTTTTTGCGACGGAGTTTGCACAGAGGTGTTAAATTCCGTTCCTCTTAATATTCTAAATCAGATTAATAAAAAGTTTTCAACATCTTTTTATACAAACAAGTTTTATGTGGAAAACTATGTTGAAAAGGTGGAAAACTACGGCGAAAACCATAGTGATTTACAATCAAAAACCAAATATACAAGAGGAATGTATTTTCGTGGTGTGAAATAGAGTAAAAAATTTAATTTGTTTTTTTGGAAAATTAAAGTGGAAAACTTTAAATTTCCTACAAAGAAGAAAGAATTTGTCATATTTTTTTAAGAGAAAAATCATTATTTCCTACGAGGAAATAAAGGTTTCATAAATATTACAAAATGCAGGACGGTGTGAAATTTTGCAGGAAAGGACGCATATGGAATTACTAAAAATAAAAAAGCTTAAACCAAATTCAGTTGTGCCGAAAAGAGCAACAAACGGCTCGGCAGGAATGGATTTATATGCTTGTATAGAGGATGAAATAACAATAAATCCCGGAGATTTGGCAGTTGTTCCCACAGGTATTGCTATTGAGCTACCATCAACAGGCTATATGGCTAATATTATTGCCAGAAGCGGACTTGGTGTAAAACACGGTATTTGTCTTTCCAATGGTGTTGGTGTGGTAGACAGCGACTACAGGGGAGAGGTTTGCGTGGGTCTTTGTAATGTTTCAAATGTTCCATATACAATAAAACCACTGGAAAGGGTGGCGCAGCTTGTGATTGTTCCCGTTGCTGTTATGGATACTGTTGAGGTGGAAAGTCTGGAGGATACTGCAAGAGGCGCAGGCGGCTTTGGTTCAACAGGAAAGAATTAAATATAGTTGAAAAATATGGAGATATGGAGTATAATCATTTGTACTTATATTGTATATCATCAGCAAAATTGCAAACACAAATAATGTAGAAATATTTACATAACATATAGTATGTATTATTTTATAAAAACCCCATTATTTTGAAAGGTTGATAAATATGTTTTCAAAGGATATTGGAATAGATTTAGGAACAGCTAACACTCTTGTATATATGAAGGGCAAGGGAATTGTTCTTCGTGAGCCCTCTGTTGTTGCAGTTGATATCAGGGAAGATTCTGTCCTTGCAGTCGGTGCACAGGCAAAGGAAATGATTGGCAGAACTCCCGGTTCCATTGCGGCTATCAGACCCCTTAAGGACGGAGTTATTGCAGACTTTGAAATTACAGCTATTATGCTTAAACACTTCATCAGAAAAGTTGTACGCAGTAACTTTTTTTCCCGTCCCAGAATTGTAATTTGTATTCCCAGCGGCGTTACACAAGTTGAAAGAAGAGCCGTTGAGGACGCTGCACGTCAGGCAGGGGGAAAGGATGTTGAGCTGATAGAGGAACCAATGGCAGCGGCTATCGGCGCAGGGCTTCCTGTTGCAGAGCCTACAGGCAGTATGGTGCTTGATATTGGCGGCGGTACTTCTGAAGTGGCGGTAATCTCACTGGGTGACATTGTTGCCCACAATTCTGTTCGTGTTGCAGGAGATAAATTTGACGAAGCAATTATGACATATATAAAGAAAAAGTACGGTCTTACAATTGGTGAAAGAACTGCAGAAGAAATAAAAATGGAAATCGGTTCTGCATTCCCTCACAAAAATGAGGGTAGTATGACAGTAAAGGGCAGAAATACAGCCGACGGACTTCCAAAGGACGTTACAATTACTGCAGAAGAAGTGAGAAATGCCCTTGCTTCGCCTCTTGCAGCAATTATTGACGGTGTTCTTGATACGCTTGAAAAAACTCCGCCGGAGCTTGCTGCTGACATTATTGACAGAGGTATTACCTTAACAGGCGGCGGTGCACTTCTTAAGGGTCTTGATTTGCTTATTTCAAAGCAGACAGGAATGCCTGTGCACATTGCAGACAGACCTCTTGACTGTGTAGCCGACGGTGCAGGCAAAAGACTTGAAACCGTAATGCCAAAGGATTATTACAGAGACAGAAGAAGATAAATTGTTACAGTCTTAAAGGTATTAAGGGTGACATTTCAACCAACAGGAGAATAATATTTTATGAAGGAAATATTTAAAACAAAGAGCTTTAAAACGTTAATAATAACACTGATAATATTAATAATGTTATCAGGCTTTTCTGCTGTTTTTGATACAAATATTATCTCCTCCTCTGTGGGTTTTTTGACAGTTGGAATGCAAAGGGTATCTGCGGCTGTTACAGAGAATAACACAGAAAAATCTTATGATGAATTACTGTATGAAAATCAACAGCTTAAAAAGGAACTGTCAAACCTGAGAACACAGCTTTCAGACTATATGGATGTTAAAGAAGAGAACGCTCGTCTTTGGAAGTATTACGATTTAAAAAAGAAAAATGACAAATACAACTTTGTTCCTGTTTCTGTTATAAGAAGAGATGCTTCTGCGGAATTTTATTCCTTTACAGTTGACAGAGGCAGTAACGAGAATATTTCCGTAAACGACCCTGTTGTTTCAGAAAACGGTCTGGTGGGATATGTAAAGGAAGTAAGCGTTACATACTGTATTGTCACCACAATTTTGTCCCCTGATTTATCGGCAGGCGCCAAGGATGTAATATCTAAAGATACAGGAATTATTACAGGCGACGCAGAATACAGCGACAAAAACCTTGTTACAATGAAAAAACTGGCTGAAAACAATAAGATAAAAGTTGGTGACCAAATTTCTACAACAGGCATCGGAGGAATGTTTCCCGAAAATGTTTCTGTGGGTACTGTTAAAGAACTGAAGTATGACGATTTTGATACATCCCTTTACGCTGTGATAGAGCCATATGAAGATATTCAGAATGTTACAGATGTGGTTATTGTGACCTCCTTTGAGGGACAGGGAGAAATTGCGCCCGCAAAGGATAAGGAAGCATCAACCAAATCGGAGGAATAGTATGGACGAAAAAAGAAACAGAGTTGTTCGGTACATAGCCTTTGGTCTGGAAATATTGATTTTCTTTGTTATTCAGGGTGTTCCAAATCTGATTCCCCCTATTCTGGGAGGTAAGCCTGTTTTGCTGTTGGGAATAGCTCTTACTATTGCCTGCTTTGAAAACGAAGTACCTGCAATGGCTTTTGGTATAGCCTGTGGAGCAATGTTGGATTTTGGTTCCCACACACACATTGGTTTTTACACAATAACACTGGCTGTTGTGTGCTTCTTTTTAGGATATTTTTCAGAGAATTATTTTAACACAAGCTTTTTGATGACGCTGGTGATTTGTGTAATTTTTATTCCCATCATTTTGAGCCTTGATTTCCTTATTTCTTATGTAATGAAAGGCTACGGCAGTGTAGGATATTACTTTGTCAATCATATCCTTACCAATATGGGATATACATTTGTTACAATTCCTGTTTTTTACGGAATTAACCGTGCACTCAGCAGGGGGTTTGTTTCCGGTTTTTGATTATAAATTATAAATGTATGAAAGAGGTGATTATATGGATAACAGTACTGTGTTTAAACGCAGAGGTATACTTTGTCTTATAATCGCCCTTATTATTTTTGGTGCATATGTTGCAAGGCTTTTTGTCTGGCAGATTGTTGATGGAGAGAAATATAAAGACATAGCCAAAAACAACAGTACATATTCCCTTGTTTCCGACAGAACAAGGGGAGAAATTCTTACTGCCGACGGCAAGCCTCTGGCAACAAACAGAACTCTCTATAATGTAGCCCTTAAAAAGGCATATATAAAGGAGGGTACAACAAACAGCACTATAATTAAGGTGCTGGATTTATTGAAAACAAGAAATGAAGAGTGGAGAGATATGCTCCCTATCATATATAAAGATGGTAAATATTCCTTTGCAGAGAGCGACACCGCAGAGGAGTATCTTTCTTATTTGCAAAGCGAGGCAATGCTGGACACAGGTGTTTACACTATGCCTGACGAATATATGAAAGAGCTTATCAAAAGATATGAGTGTAAGGATATAGAAGACAAGGAGCTTCAGAGAAACATTATTTCTATTAGATTTAATATGGAAAGAGAAAATTTCAGTACCGTTAATGATTACATTGTTGCAGAGGATGTCAGCAATGATATGATGCAGATTGTTTCCGAAAACGCTCAAAAAATCAGCGGTGTTGAGATTACCACCAATGTGGAAAGGGAATATAAAAACGGCACTTTAGCTCCTCATATTGTAGGTATTATCGGCAAAATAAATCAAGAGGAATATGAGGTAAAGGAAAGTCAGGGCTACGGCTATAACGACTTTATCGGCAAATTCGGAATTGAAAGAGTTTTTGAAGGTCAGTTAAGGGGCGAGGTTGGCAAGGCTTATGTTGAAAAGAACGTAAACGGTACTGTTGTTCGTACTGTTGAAACAGAGAATGCAAAGCCAGGCAACACTGTTTGGCTAACTTTAGACAGTGGATTGCAGAAGGTTGCCAATGAGTCTTTGGCTTATAACGTTAACCTCAGTCATTCAGAAGAAGCAAAGGATTGTGTGGCCGGTGCAGTTGTAATGCTTGATGTAAGCGATTTTTCCGTCCTTGCAGCAGCAACCTATCCCACATATGATTTATCAAAATACAGCAATTATAAATATTATTCAAAGCTGGCTAATGACGAAACAAGCCCTTTGTATTCAAGAGCCTTTGACGGTGCCTTTGCTCCCGGCTCGGTGTTCAAGCCATGTGTCGCACTTGCAGGTCTTGAAGAAGGAAAAATAACAGAAAATTCAACAATTGTCTGTACCCAGAATTATGACTATTACCCCACTGATGTTGTAAGATGTTTGGGCTACCACAACGGTATTAGTCTAAATACGGCACTGGAAGTTTCCTGCAACTACTATTTTGCAGATTTGGGCAGACGTTTGGGTATCAGTACAATTTACGGTTATGCGGAAAAATTCGGTCTCGGTCTTAATACAGGTGTAGAAATAGACGAAAACACAGGATTTCTTGCCGGACGTGACAGTACACAATGGACAGCAGGTAATACTGTTCAGGCGGCTATCGGACAGAGTGACAATACCTTTACCCCTGTTCAGCTTGCTACCTATGCTGCTACAATAGCTAACAATGGCACAAGACTTAAAACTCACCTTGTAAAAAAGATTACAAGCTACGACAGAAAGACAACTATAGAAGAAAATACCAAGGACAACATAGAAACAATGTCCTCTCTTAAGGTAAAGGAAAAAAATCTGAAAATTGTTCAGCAGGGTATGAGAAGCGTTTGCAGTGAAGAAAACGGCACAGCCTATGGCATTTTTGGAAACTATGGAATTGATGTGGCCGCAAAGACAGGTACTGCGGAAAACAGCGGTACTGACCACACTGTGTTTATGTGCTATGCTCCCTATGACAAACCACAAGTTGCCGTTGCTGTTGTTATTGAACACGGCGCAAAGACAAAATATTCTGCAAGTATTGCAAAGGATTTACTGGACAAGTACTTTTTTGATAAGGATTTTAATGAAAAGAAAACAAATCCTTATTAGTTTTTCATCTCGGCTGTGGAGAAATCCACAGCTTTTTTCTTTCTTTTATCCCAAAAAGCATAAAATTTATAATTTTTTATGAAATATGCCCAAATTTTTGCCTATTTATTCTACACTCTGATTTGTTTTTTTTCACTTGATTTTGTGATAGAATATGGTTAGAGGTGTATTATGAGTAAAATTATCGTTTTTGCGTCAGGCAAGGGTGGAACAGGAAAAACCACCGTTACCGCTAATTTGGCAATTGCACTATGTAAAAAGAATAATAAGGTTTTGCTCATTGACTGTGATTGCGGAATGAGAGGTCTTGACCTTATGCTGGGTCTGGATAAAAATCTTGTTTACGACACAGGGGATATTATTGCAGGTAACTGCTTTACAGGTGATGCTGTTTACCCTTATCAATCTGTACCGGGACTGTTTCTTCTTCCTGCTCCGATGAATGCAGAGGACGAAATTTCTCCAAAGGTTATGAAACAGTTTATACACACCATAGAAGAAAACTACGATTATATACTAATTGATTCCCCTGCAGGTGTAGGAAGCGGGTTTGAAACAGCAATGGCTTCTGCCCGGAGCTGTGTTATTGTAATCAACCCTGAACCTACAAGCATCAGAGGAGCTCTCAACATCAGAAGCGCTCTGCAAAAAAATGATATTACAGACATCAGGCTGATAATAAACAGATTTAATGAGAAGAATTTTAAGGAACTTAATCTCTTTAAGGATTTGGATGAAGTAATTGATTTGTGTGAAACACAGCTCATCGGTGTTATTCCCGACGATTACCGCCTTGTAAGTCTTTCTCAACAGGGTAAGCCAAATTTGAACACATCAGCAACAGCAGAGGTGTTCAGCAGAATTGCCGACAGAATTGCAGGCAAAAGTGTTCAGCTTGGTTTTCCAAAGAAGATGTAGGAAACTCTGTAAAACTAATTATGTTGTTTTGTAAAACATAGGCAAATACACATAAAATTGTGAGAAAAAAGATACATATTAAGGATTGTGAGGAATTCATATATGAATATAGCACTTATTGCCCACGACGAAAAAAAAGAACTTATGGTTCAGTTCTGTATAGCATATTGCGGTGTACTCAGCAGACATACTATTTGTGCAACAGGTACAACAGGTACATTGGTTGAGGAAGCTACAGGTCTGAAAATTCAGAAATTCCTTGGTGGACGTCAGGGCGGCGACCAGCAGATTATATCACGAATTTCATATGACGAGATTGATATGCTGCTGTTTTTCCGTGACCCTCTTACTGCTAAACCACAGGAGTCAAACGATATGAATTTGCTTCGTCTTTGTGATATGCACAATATTCCTGTTGCCACAAATATTGCAACAGCGGAGGTGCTTATTCACGGTCTTGAAAGAGGCGACCTTGACTGGAGAAATGTTTTAAAATAATGGCTTTATAGCAAAACATTTGCAATATCTGCAGGAATGGCAAGTGTTGCACAGGGAAAATTGAGGTTAAAATTAAGATTAATATTTTATCAAGCATTTAATGGGCGGCGTTTGCTGCCCTTTACTTGCCTTTATTTATTGGATTTTTTCAATAGAAAAGGGAAAGGAACATTGAAATGGCACAATTAATTAAGAAAATTAAGGGCACAGAGGATATAATGCCAAAGGAAAGTTACCGCTGGCAATTTCTCGAAAATCTTATGCGCCGTCAGGCAAATGCCTATGGCTACAAGGAGGTAAGAACACCTGTATTTGAACAGACAAGTCTGTTTGCAAGAGGTGTGGGAGAAACTACAGACGTAGTGCAAAAGGAAATGTACACCTTCTCAACCAAGGGAGATGACAGCATTACACTGCGTCCGGAGGGAACAGCAGGTGCGGCAAGAGCATTTCTTGAACACGGCGTATACAACGATGGTTTACCCTCAAAGCAATACTACCTTACAACCTGCTATCGCTACGAAAAACCACAGGCAGGCAGGCAAAGAGAGTTTCACCAATTTGGTATTGAGGTATTCGGTACAAAAAATCCTGCCGCAGACGCAGAGGTTATTTGCCTTGTAAAGGGTCTTTTTGACCTTTTGGGTCTTACGGGGATTAGGTTGGAAATCAATTCAATCGGATGTCCTCATTGCAGGGAAAAATATCACCAAAAACTGAAGGAATATTTTTCTCAATACAAGGATAGGCTATGTGAAACCTGCCTTGGCAGACTTGACAGAAATCCAATGCGTATTATAGATTGCAAAAGTCCTGTTTGCAGTGAAGTTGCAAAGGACGCTCCAAGAATGCTTGATTTTCTTTGTGACGAATGTAAGGAGCATTTTGATAGTGTAAAGAGCTTTCTTGATACAGCAGGAGTGGAATATGAAATTAACCCCTCAATAGTAAGAGGTCTTGATTACTATACAAAGACGGTTTTTGAATTTGTTTCCGACAATATCGGTGCACAGGGAACTGTCTGCGGCGGAGGAAGATATGATGGTCTGTTAGAGGAGCTTGGCGGTCAGCCCACTCCGTCTTTGGGTTGTGCAATGGGTATGGAAAGACTGCTTCTTTTAATGGACAACAGCGGTATAGAAATTCCACAGCCTGACACAACAGACCTTTACATAGCTTCAATGGGAGAAATCGCACAGCTAAAGGCTTTTGAGCTGGCAGACAAAGTAAGAAAAACAGGTCTTTCGGCACAGTGCGACATTGTGGGCAGAGGGTTGAGACCCCAGATGAAGTTTGCAGACAAAATCGGAGCAAAATTCTCTTTGGTTATCGGAGATAATGAGATTGCAGAAAACAAGGCAGAGGTAAAAAATATGGAAACAGGAGAAAAATTTTCTGTTTCTCTTAATCAATTTGATAAGGATTTTACTGCAATAGTAATTGAAACACAAACACAAAAAATAGCGGGAATATAGAAAAAAGAAACAGGAGAAAATTATGGCAGAATATATGGGTAATCTTCGCAGAAGTAACTACTGCGGCGATTTGCGAATGGAGCACATCGGCAGTGAAGTTGTTGTCTGCGGTTGGGTAGCAAAGCAGAGAGATTTGGGTCAGCTTATCTTTATTGATTTGCGTGACAGAACAGGTATTGTACAACTTGCATTTGACCAAAGCACAGACAAGGATATTTTTGAAAAGGCATTTACCGCAAGGGCAGAATTTGTTCTTTGCGCAAAGGGGATAGTTCAGGAAAGGTCATCAAAGAATCCCGATATTCCCACAGGTGATGTGGAAATTTTAGTAAATGAGCTGAAAGTTCTTTCAAAGGCGCAGACGCCGCCTTTTGAAATTGTTGATGACAGCAAAACATCAGAAGAATTAAGACTTAAATATCGTTATCTTGATTTAAGAAGAAAACCTTTGCAGGATAACCTGATTATGCGTTCAAAAATAGCAAAGGTTGCCCGTGACTATTTCTACGAAAAGGGTTTTATAGAGATAGAAACACCAATGATGATAAAGTCTACTCCCGAGGGAGCTCGTGACTATCTTGTACCATCCAGAATTCACAAAGGCTCCTTCTATGCTCTTCCTCAATCGCCACAGATTTATAAGCAGCTTTTGATGTTATCGGGCTTTGACAGATATATTCAGCTTGCAAGGTGCTTCCGTGACGAGGACTTAAGAGCAGATCGTCAGCCTGAATTTACCCAGATTGATATGGAGCTGTCTTTTGCATCTGAAGAAGAGATTATGGAAATCAACGAGGGTCTTTTCAAAAGACTTTTCAGCGAGGTGTTGAACAAGGAGCTGAAAACTCCCTTTGAAAAGCTTACATATGATGAGGCTATGAATCGCTTTGGCAGCGACAAGCCTGATATTCGATTTGGTATGGAAATTACAGATGTTTCCGATGTAGTTGCAGAAAGCGGCTTTGGTGTGTTCTCGGGGGCTGTGAAAAACGGGGGCAGTGTAAGGGCTATTGTTGCAAAGAATGCCGCTTCTGTCCTTACCAGAAAAGAAATTGATAAACTGACAGAATACGTTAAAGGTATTGGCGCAAAAGGACTTGCCTTTATTCGCTGGGTAGAGGATGAACCTTCCTGCGGATTCAGAAAATTCCTTACAGATGATGAATTTAACGGCATCATCTCAAGGACCAAAGCAGAAAAAGGAGACGTTGTCCTCTTTGTTGCGGACAAAAATTCCGTTGTTCTGCCAACACTGGGCGCCCTCAGACTTACCGTTGCGAAAAAATTGGATATTATCCCTGACGAGTTCAGGTTTGTGTGGATAGTAGACTTCCCATTCTTTGAAAAGGACGAAGAAACAGGTGAGTGGGTTGCAATGCACCACCCCTTTACAATGCCAAAGGAGGATTGCCTGCAATATCTTGACAGTGACAAGGGTAAGGTGGTTGCAAAGGCATATGACCTTACACTTAACGGCACAGAGCTTTCTTCCGGCTCAATCCGTATTACAGACTACGAACTTCAGCAAAAGATGTTTAAGGCACTGAACCTTACAGAGGAAGAAATTGAAGCCAAATTCGGCTTTCTTGTGGAAGCCTACAAGTATGGTGCGCCACCCCACGGCGGTATGGGAATCGGCCTTGACAGAATAGCAATGCTGTTAAGCGGAGCAGATAGCTTGAGAGATGTAACCGCCTTCCCAAAGGTGCAAAATGCTTCCGAGCTTATGAGCGAAAGTCCCTCTCCTGTTGACCAAGATAGCCTTGACGTGCTGGGCATAAAAGTGGTTTCGGAATAATAGACAAATAATCACTTGTTTAATAGTGCAAAACTACCAATCGTACATAAAAATTTAACATTTTTTCTGCAATTTGAGGTAGATTTTTACGCACAGATATTATATAATATATACACTGATAGATATTATTTTTTAGGATGTGAAAAAATATGAAAAAAACACTTTCCTTGTTTCTTGTTCTGGTTATGGCATTGTCTGTAATCACAGTGGCAGGAACAGCAGCATCCGCAGCAGAAACAGCATCAGTTAATGGTGTGGATTGCTATGTGGGAAATACTGTTATTGTCACCTATGACTTAAAGACACCCGGTAAGGCAGAAAACTTCCAGGGTCAGCTGAACTACTCTTCAGGTCTTAAGCTCGTAGAGTGTCTTCTCGGTGAAGAGGCAGGCGTTATGACAGAAACAGAAATTCCAAACATTGTTTACTACAGTGGCTCCACCACAGAAAATCCTTACGATTTTACAACAATGAAAAATCTTGTTACTGCAAAATTTGAAGTTGTTGGAGCAGGTGCACAAACTGTTGAAAACAAAATGTACATAATCTCGGGTGTTGACGGCACAGATTATTACAACAGAGGCGAAAATAACGGTACAGAAGAAAAGACTTCTGTAGAAATTGTTAAGGTAGATGCAGAATCTGTTACTCTTAATATTAACGCAGCAACAGTAAAAGCAGGCGCAACCTTCACACTTACAGCTACAGTTGCACCTGAACTCACATCAGACAAAACTGTTACCTTTACCTCCGACAACGAAGCAGTTGCAACAGTTGATGCAAACGGTGTGGTTACAGCTGTTGGTCCCGGTAAGGCAACAATCACAGCAACATGCGGCAGCGCTACAGCGACTTGCGTAGTAACAGTTAAACAGCCTGTATCAAAAATTAAGATTTCAGGTCCGACTTCCGTAAAGAACGGCAAGACAGTTACACTTAAGGCAACAGTTACTCCTGCAGATGCTGACAACAAGACAGTTACTTGGTCAACAAGCAACAAGAATATTGCTAAAGTTTCAGCTAATGGTGTAGTTACAGGTGTTAAGCCCGGTAAGGTTACAATCACAGCTAAAGCTAATGACGGTTCAGGCGTTAAGGAAACATACACAGTTACTGTTAAGCAGCAGAAGTCAGCAAAGATTACAGGAGTTAAGAAGTCCTATACATTAAAGATTAAGAAATCTACAACAGTTAAGCCTACATTATCTCCAAAGAACACTTATAACAAGAACATCACTGTTACACTTGATAAGAAGGCTAAGAAGATTGTTAAGGTTTCTGCTAAAACTGTAAAGTCAGGTAAGACTGTTAAAATAACTGCTCTTAAGAAGACAGGTAACGGTAAAATAACATTCAAGGCAAAAGACAACTCAAAGGTAAAGGTTGTTGCTAAAATTACAGTTAGGAAAAAGTAATTTTTATTATTATAGAAGTAATTTTTATTATTATAAAATAACCTTCCAAGCGTTTTGGGAGGTTGTACTTCCGCAAAAAACAAAAAACAGAAAGGAACAAAAATCTATGAAAAGATTAGTATCAATTCTACTTTCAATTTTGATGCTTACATCCCTTTTTGTGACAGGTACAGTTATGGATGCATCCGCAGCTTCTGCAACTGTTAATGGTGTACCTTGTGATGTTGGTGACACCGTTACTTTCACAGTGAAGGCGAATTTTGGCGATAAATTGGAAAACTACCAGGCAGACATCCTCTATTCCGAGGAAGGTCTATCTCTGATTCCAAATCCTGATTATGACCCGGTTTGGGACGAGGAAACAGAAAAGTATAAATACACAGCATACGATCAAGGTTGTATTTTCAATCCGAACAATACAAGAGACTATCCGGGTCGTCATGCAATTTCTTACAATCATTCCATTCCAAGCGGTGGCTTTGACTATAGAACAGAAAGAGAAATGGTTTCTATTCCGTTTAAGGTTACAAAGGCCGGCTCATGGACTATTGATAACAAATTCCTTGTTGCAACAGGTGTAAGAGGCACAGAGTATGTAGCAGGTGGAGTAGTTATAACACCTTTTACAGTTAATCCGATTGTAGAGGTTACAGAAAAGGGAGTTGTTGATCCTCCTGTTCCCGGCGGTAAAGCAACAGTTAACGGCATTGAATTTAATGTTGGCGACTATATTCTCTTTGATCTTAGAATGAACTTTAACTCAAAGCTTGAGAACTATCAGGGCTATATTGTTTATTCAGAAGAAGGTCTTGAACTTGTTCCGGATCCTGAGTATGATCCTGATTGGGATGAATATACAGAAGAATTTATCTACACACCGGGCGACTCTGGTTTTGTATTTAACCCTGTAGACACAAAGACTATACCGGGAAGAACAGTTATTTCCTACAATGCTTCTATTCCAACCGGCGGCTTTGATTACAGAACAGAAAAATCTGTTGTTACAATTCCTTTCCATATTACAAAGGCCGGTACATGGACAATCAATAACAATCTTAAGATTGCTACAAGCATTAAGGGTGAAGACTTTGTTGGAGAGGACGGCTCAAAGCTCAAGCCATTTACAGAAAATCCGGTAATTACAGCTGACCCTGATCATCAGCAGCCATCTTCATCTTCCAGTTCTTCATCATCCAGCTCATCTTCAAGCAGCTCAAGCAGCTCAAGTAGCTCAAGCACAACTCCAAAGCCAACAAAGGCTACATTTAACGGAATAGATGTTTCAGTTGGTGACATTGTAACATACAAATATATGCTGAAGGTACCACAGAAGATAGAGGACTTCCAGCATACTATTGAATACGGCAACAGTGCAACAGGCAACACAACAGGAGTTACTATTCTTTCAGTTGCACTCAGCGATGATATTAACACAGATTATGCAACTCATATTCCTGGTTACATTTACTCATCAGGTTTCTCTGCAAAGTATCCTTATGACTACACAACAGAGAGAGCTCTTATTACTGTAAAATTCAAGGTTGAGCAGATTGGTACATACTATGCTCACGGTAAAATGGAATTTATGACAGGTGTTGACGGCACAGACTATTCTCATATGTATGAAATGGTAGTTCCGTTTGATGAAGAAGATGTTATCGAGATTGAGTCAACTACATCATCTTCATCATCATCTTCGTCCTCATCCTCATCTTCCTCATCAACGGCTCCAACGACATATTCTATCACATATAATCTTACAAATGTAACATCATCCAGTTCGGCAACATCACTTGCGAAGGGCGATTCTTATACAACAACACTTACACCTGCAGCAAATTATGAAATTTCAAATGTAACTGTAATGATGGGTTCACAGGCTGTTACACCTACAAAGAACAGCAATGGTACATATACAGTTGCAATTGCTAATGTAACAGATAACATCGTTATTGTTGCTTCTGCAACAAAGAAGGATGATCCGATTATTAACCGCACTGTTACACTCAACGTTGTAAATGCACAGTCAACAAACATAGCAAAAACTGTTATTGATGGCACAACATATACAACAACTCTCGTTCCAAACGAAGGATATGAATTCAAGACAGCTCCAACAGTAGTTGGCGGTACAAATGTATCCATTGTTAAGAGCGGCGACAATTATATCATCACATTAACAGCTACAAGTGACATTACTATCGTTGCTATTGCAGATAAGAAGGCAGTAACTTCATCATCTTCATCATCTTCATCTGCTTCATCAGCACCTGCTCCAAAGACATTTAATGTTACAAATAGTCTTACAAATGCAAAGAACTCAAATACAGCAACAACTGTTAAGGAAGGCGACCAGTATGTAGCAATGATTTCTGCAAATGATGGTTACACAATGCAGAGCGTTGTTGTTACAATGGGTGGTCAGACTGTTACACCAACAATTGTAAATGGTGTTTACACAATCAATGTTAAGGTAACAGGCGACATCGTAATTGTTGCTATTGCAAACAAGGATGATGTTGTAACACCTGGCACATTCTCAATTACTAATGTATTGGACAATGCTGTTAACTCAAATAGTGCAACATCCATTAAGGAAGGCGAGACATACACAGCCCTCATTTCTGCAAAGGAAGGCTATGAGATGCAGTCCGTAGTTGTAACTGTTAACGGTGTGAATGTTGCAGTACAGGAAATCGGCGGCGTATATTCTATTAATGTTAAGGCTACAGGTCCGATTATTATCATAGCAAAAGCTACACCTAAGGCAACAACTCCACCACCTACAACAGCTTCAACACCTACAGCTACAAAACCATCAGAAACTGTTGCTCCCACAACTCCACCACAGAATGTGCAAGAAGCAGAAAAGAATATTACAAATGCAAATGCCGATAAGGGCGACATTAAGGGCTCAACATTCGGTAAGCTTAAGATGAAGGGCGTAGGCGGCAACAAGAAGGTTACACTTAAGTGGTCTAAAGTTTCCGGCGCAAAGGGCTATATCATCTACGGCTCACCTTGCGGTAAGAACAATAAGCTTAAGAAGATTAAGACAGTAGGCGCAAGCAAGAAGTCATTTGTAAACAAGAAGCTCAAGAAGGGCACATACTACAAGTATGTTGTTATGGCTTATAAGGTAGTCGGCGGTAAGAAGGTTGTTATAGCTATCTCTAAGGTTGCTCATGTTACAACTAACGGCGGCAAGTGGGGTAACCCTGCTAAGATGTCTGTTAATAAGGCAAAGGTATCACTGAAGGTTAAGAAGACCTTTACTGTTAAGCCAAAGGTTACAAAGGTAACTAAGTGCAAGAAAAAGAAGGTTAAGAACCACATTAAGATCCGTTATGAATCCAGCAACACAAAGGTTGCAACAGTTAACGCAAAGGGTAAGATTACCGCTAAGAAGAAGGGTACATGTACAGTATACGTATATGCTCAGAACGGTATCTACAAGACAGTTAAGGTAACTGTTAAGTAATTTAACTCATACGCTGATTAACAAAAATTATCCCCACAGTCATTGACTGTGGGGATTTTTTCTGGTAAAAACTGAACAAAAAAAGACAATAAAAAAGCTGTAAAGAAAGATTTTTAAAATTTCTTTCTTTACAGCAATTCTTTTTATTTAGACTTATTCTGTTGTAAAGACTTCCTTGCCAAGTCCGCAGATTGGGCAAACAAAATCTTCAGGAACATCTTCCCAAGGTGTGCCGGGGGCAATGCCGTTTTCAGGATCGCCTACAGCAGGATCGTAAACATAGCCGCAAGGGCAAACATATTTTTCCATTGTATTACACCTTTATATTAGCCGAAATATCTCTTTAAGAGACCTGCAAAGCCTGCGCCGTGGCGAGCTTCGTCCTTTGCCATTTCGTGAACTGTGTCGTGGATAGCATCAAGGTTAGCTTTCTTTGCTCTTGTAGCAAGGTCAAGTTTACCCTCGCAAGCACCAGCTTCTGCTTCAGCTCTCATCTGTAAATTCTTCTTTGTGGAGTCAGTAACAACCTCACCAAGAATTTCTGCAAATTTTGCTGCATGCTCTGCTTCTTCAAATGCATACTTTGTGAAAGCAGCTGAAACTTCAGGATAACCCTCTCTGTCAGCTACTCTTGCCATTGCAAGATACATACCAACTTCGCTGCATTCGCCGTTGAAGTTTGCTCTTAAATCAGCAATAATATCCTCGGAAACACCCTCTGTAATACCTACCTGATGTTCACAAGCAAAGCCTGCTCCTTCTTTAATTTCGTTGAATTTTGATGCCGGTGCATTGCACTGTGGACATTTTTCCGGTGGTTCAGGACCTTCGTGTATATATCCGCAGATTGCACAAACCCATTTTGCCATAGTAAATTCCTCCTAAATATTAAAAATAAAAAATAAATAATGTATTTAAATTATCTGCACTTTGCACATAAACCATAGTATGTTACAAATTTTCTTTCAACAAGAAAATCCTTGGTTTCAATAGTGGAAGGTACAGTTAATTTCTCTTCAAAAAAATCAGAAATAGAGCCACATTTTGTGCATACAAGATGTGTGTGTGGTTCTGTGTTGCCGTCAAAATGCTCTTCGCCGTTAATACTGCACACAGTGGTTACAGTTCCTTCTTTTTTGAATAGAGCAAGATTGCGGTATACAGTACCAAGACTTAAATCGGGATAGTCACCCTTCAGGTCATCATAAATAGCTTTTGCACAGGGATGGTCCTTACGGGATATTAGCATTTCGTGTATAGCTTGACGTTTACAACTGAAATTATGCTTCATAACTAACTCCAAAATAATAATCATTACTGATTTAGGAAAATTATACCATATTCTAATTCTTTTGTAAATAGATATTTCAGTAATATTATTGAATATTTTGAATAATTATTAAGTATACAATATAGCATAGTTGCAATATTATTATGATTTTTTGGAGGTAAATTATGCCAACAGTATTTTTAAGCCCATCGGTGCAGGATTTTAACCCATACATAGACGGGGGTAACGAGGAATATTATATGAATTTAATTGCTGATGCAATGGAGCCATATCTTGCGGCATCAGGAATTAATTATGTGCGGAATAATCCTAACGAATCTACCAAGCAGGCTATTGTGGACAGCAACAAGGGCAACTACGATTTGCACCTTGCAATACATTCCAATGCTTCTCCCGACAACATAAGAGGACAGCAGACAGGTACTGATATTTATTACTATCCAACATCAACACAAGGAAGAGCTTTTGCTGAAATTATTGAAAAAAATTTCAAAACAATTTACCCTAATCCAAACAAGGTAAGAATTCTTTCTACAACCAAGCTGGGAGAAGTTCGTCAGACTTCTGCCCCTTCTGTGCTGGTGGAGGTTGCATATCATGACAACAGGCAGGACGCCCAATGGATAAGAGATAATATAGGAAATATTGCAAGGGTGCTTGCCCAAAGTGTTGCAGAATATTTTGGTGTGCCCTTTGTTGAGCCAAAATGAAAGATTGATTTAGCACTGCACTTCTGTTATAATATGGCTATAGGATAAATTAAAAAGGATGTATTGCTATGGATAGGAAAATTATAGAAAAAACCATTGAAAATCTTAAAAAGAACAATATGCAGGCATATTTCTGTGAAACCCCTGAAGAGGCACAGGCTCTTGTAAAAACTCTTATTAAAAAGGGTGAAACAATTTCCTCCGGTGGTTCTCAAACACTTAAGGAAACAGGCATAATGGATATTATTAAAGGTGGCGACTACAACTATCTTGACCGTGCCGTTGAGGGCTACACAAGAGATGATGTAGAAAAAGTATACAGACAAACCTATAGCTGTGACACCTACTTTGCTTCATCCAATGCAGTAACAGAAAGCGGATATCTTTACAATGTTGACGGCAATTCTAACAGAGTGTCGGCAATTTTGTACGGCCCAAAGAGTGTTATTCTGGTTTGCGGGGTAAATAAAATTGTTAAAAATATTGATGAGGCCGTAGAGAGAGTAAAGACAAAGGCAGCTCCTCCAAATACAGTACGTTTAAGCTGTGATACCTACTGCGCAGAAAAGGGTCACTGCTTGAGCCTTGACAATAACAGCGCAGAAATCTGTGACGGTTGCCACAGTGACGGCAGAATATGCTGCAATTTCGTTATCAGTGCTCAACAAAGACACAAGGACAGAATTAAAGTAATTTTTATTAACGAGAATTTCGGATACTAATTGCACTTGTTCAAAAATATGTAAATGTGTGAACCTTTTTGGCTTCACACATTTGCTTTGTAGGTAATAGACTTATCTGTTATTACTATTCTGGTTGCTATTCTGGTTCTGGCTGTTCTTGCTGTTTTTGCTATTCTGATTTTGGTTCTGGTTGTTATTCTGGTTATTGTTCTGATTGTTGCTCATAATAACACCTCCCTTTAATATGATTATTTGCCTATAAAAAGGAAATATACAAGTAATGGATAAATTTTTTTCAGAAATTAAAAATTTAATACCTGATGATTATGAGGATTTTTTGCACTATTATGAACAAGAGCCCTATAAGGGGCTAAGAGTAAACACTCTCAAATGCTCGGTAAGTAAGTTGAAAGAATTGCTTGATTTTGACTTGACAGAAACACCCTTTTGCAGTGTGGGTTTTTACTATCCTAATGAAGAAAAGGGTCTTGGAAAACATCCTTTGCACCATGCAGGAGCCTTTTATATTCAGGAACCCTCGGCAACCTCTGCTGTTACAATGCTTGATGTAAGGGAGGGTGACACAGTTCTTGATATGTGTGCCGCCCCCGGTGGAAAAAGTACTCAAATTGCCGCATTGCTCAATGGAAAGGGCCTTTTGGTTTCCAATGAAATTGTAAAAAGCAGAGCAAATATTCTTCTTTCTAATATAGAAAGAATGGGTGTCAGGAACAGCGTGGTGTTAAGCAATCACCCTAAATGTATTGCAGACCATCTGAAAGGATTTTTCGACAAAATTTTGGTTGACGCCCCCTGCTCGGGAGAGGGAATGTTCAGAAAGGATAGCGGCGCAAAGTCAGAGTGGAGCTACCAGCATACCGTTACTTGTGCCGCAAGACAACTTGAAATTCTTAACAGTGCAAAGCACTGCCTGAAAGAGAACGGGATTTTGGTGTATTCCACCTGCACCTATAACAAAAGAGAAAACGAGGAAGTTATTCTGAAATTTATTGAGGAAAATCCCGAATTTGTAATAGAGGACAGCGGACAAGCCTTTGGCAGAAATACCCTTGGTTACGCTAAAAGAATATTTATAAATGACGGCGGAGAGGGTCACTTCTGTTGCAGATTGAGAAAAACTTCGTTTGAAATGGGCTATACACAGCCCTATAGGTACAATGAAATTAAAGACAAAAAGCTGAAGGGCATGATAAATGATATTTATGATAGTCTTTTTGTCAATCGTCCCTTTGGTGAAAATTTTCAGATGATCGGGGACAAGGTGTATATTCTGCCTGATAATATGCCGGATATAAAAGGACTAAATGTCATTAGAAGCGGTATTTTGCTTGGTGAAATTAAGAAAAACAGAATTGAGCCCAGCCATAGCGCCTTTATGGCTGCTAATGTTGAGGATTGCAGAAATATTGTTGATTTAAAAGCCTGCAGTGAGGAAATAAAAAGATATCTCCATGGAGAAGAAATCCCTGTTGACAGCAGTATTAAGGGTTATACTGCTGTGGCGGTAGAGGGTGTTGTTACAGGCTTTGGCAAGGCAAGCAACGGAACTTTAAAGAATAAATATCCAAAAGGATTAAGAAATTTATAATACTTATGTAAGTTATAAAAAAAGGAACAAATTATGGAAGGTCTTTCAAACATAGGAACAATTAAAGAAATTCTGAATTCATATGGCTTTAAATTCAGCAAAAGTATGGGTCAGAACTTTCTTATCAATCCCTCTGTGTGCCCCAGAATGGCAGAGATGTGCGGTGCAGGCAAGGGGGTTGGTGTTCTGGAGGTAGGTCCCGGCATAGGGGTGCTTACAAATGAACTATGCAAGTTGGCTGACAAAGTTGTATCTGTTGAGTTGGACAAAAGGCTGATTCCTGTTTTGGGAGAAACGTTGGCGGAGTACAACAACTTTAAGCTGATAAACGGCGACATTATGGAAATAGATTTGCAAAAGCTGATACAAGAGGAATTTGCAAATCTTGATGTGGTGGTGTGTGCAAATCTTCCGTACTACATAACCTCGCCTGTAATTATGAAATTTCTTGAAGAAAAACTACCTATAAAATCCTTAACTGTTATGGTACAAAAGGAGGCGGCAGACAGATTGACAGCTCCTGTTGGCTCAAGAGAAAGCGGTGCGGTTACAGTATCAGTTGCCTATTACAGTAAACCGGAGTTTTTATTTAATGTTTCACGAGGGTCTTTTATGCCAAGCCCCAATGTAGACAGTGCAGTTATCAGGCTGAATATTGACGAAAAGCCAAATGTTTTGGTAAAAAAGGAAAATGACCTTAAAAGGATTATAAGAGCAGGCTTTTCCCAGAGAAGAAAAACACTTTCAAATTGCCTTTCTTCGTCCCTTGGAATGGATAAAGCGACTGTTAACAGCCTTATAGAAAGAGCAGGGCTAACATCTGCTGTACGTGCAGAGAAGTTGAGTTTAGAGGATTTTGGCAGACTGGCAGACTGCCTGACGGAGTATGAGAGTAATGAAAAATAAGCTGAAAAAACTATTACTGATTCACTTTACAAAAAAAGAAAAAACAACAAAGTGGAATTGGATTTTAAGAATAGGGGTAATTCTATTTTTAACAGGAGCACTTCTTACTGTATCTGCAATTGTTTTAACAATACTTGCAAACAATGAGGAGCTTAAATTTTTTGGAATGGAAATGAACGATGCCTCAACATATATGGGAATGGCATCCTGCCTTTTTGCTACTACAGGAATGTTCTTTATCTTTTGCGGTAAAAAAGAAAACATATAGTTAAGTTCTGAAAATAATATAACAAAAACCGACTATCCTAATGAATTAAAGGATAGTCGGTTTTTCTCTTATGTAAAACACTAAAGGTTAGCTGTTTTCAGGTGACAGCCGTGTTCTTCATATATTCAATTTTTCCTTAATAGGCTTTGAATTTTTTCTTTTTCTTCTTAATAATTCGGGAAATATCGTTGTCGAAGATATATAGATTTACAATTCGCAGAATAATGCCTAAGCCAAGGCAGAAAATGCAAATACTCAATGAAATTCCCGTGGGCAGAAGTGTTACTGTTGGTTCGGGAGGGGTTCCTCCGCTGGAAAGAATACTCTCACGGGTCTTTAATTCTGATAAATACTGGTCCAAATTGTCTATCAGATTAATAGCCACAGTAAGAACAGATACCAGTATACCACAGCTTGCTCCAAGCTCCAAAGCCATATGATTAAAGGCGCTTGTAACTTTTAAATCCTCTGTCTTTGCAAGCTGCTTTTTCTTAATGCTGTATTTGTATACCACATATACAAAATAGAAAGGAACAATAAGTGACAGTACAATATCTGTTGTATAAGATGTGTTTTCCTGTGTAAGAATTTTTATCTTCTTAATAAGACCTGCAAACCACACAGCAAAGTAGAATGGTAACAGCACTATAGACAACAGTATCTTTGCTGTAAGAGAAAGTTCTTTTTCTTTGTTATTCTCTGCTGTTGCTTCAGGTAATACAATGGTGTTCTCGTCCTCTAATTCATCATCAAATCTGTCGGGATTTGCGTCAGGGTGAGTTTTGTATTTAAACAGGAATGTTTTGCTAAGGTGTGTCCTGTACAGGAAAGCTGCGGCAATCAGCATAAATATTCCAAGTATACTTGCCACTGTGCCGACGATAAAGCCTGACGGAATATAGGACATTTCCACCGTATGAGTACCGGCAGTAATATCAAAGGCAAGCATTGCGCCGCCAACCTTCTTTGTTTCCACCTTTTCGCCGTCAACCTTAACAGTCCAGCCGTCCTCGTATACCACTGAAGTATAGAAAAGTCCGTCTCTGTTGCAGTCAATAGTGCCCTCAATGGCTGTGTCGGTAACCTTTGTTGCGGTCATAGAGTTTGCTGCAAGCTTTTCGTAACCGGTTTTAAATACATCATCATTCAGCTTTGCAACATAGCAGATAAAGTTGGTGGCTATGTTAATAGGAATATTTTCCAGACTTACGGTGAGTTTTTGACCGCTCTCGTATCTGCCGGCATTGATGATATACGGTCTGCCAATATCGCCGTCGTTCTTTACAGATATGCCGTCTCTTTTAATGTTCACAGCCTTTGTATCCAAACCGCCACTGTAATAGAGAGGATATACAAAGTAGTTGCCTGCTTCATTAATTTCATAATTAAATTCAATTGTCTTTAACTCTGTAGCACCTGTGGTGTTGATGTTAAAGTCATAGCCGTGGTCAGAGTCAGGGAACAGCTTGTTAATTGTTACAGGATTTGCACCTGCATATGAGGCAACTGTTTCCATAGGCTCTATAATTTTGTAAACATCCTCTGTAACGCCTGTTGCTTTAGCAAAAAACTCATTCTGCTTGTCAAAGGTGTTCAGATTGCTGAAATCATCGGGGTCTCTGTCTTCAAGTGTATAGTTGAGAAGTCCCTTATCAGTTACAAAGCCCATTGGCAGATAGTAATTGTTCTTTAGCAGTACCTCGGAGCCATTCTGATAAACAGGGCTGACATATTCTGTGGCAGAGTAAATACCATCTCGTGAAATAAGGTACTTAAGATTAAGGAACAGATTTGTAATAGGAGAGCTTTCTCTGTAGGTGTATCTGTTACCGCTTTGCCAACCCTGACAGCCAAATTCCTCAAGGAATTTTGTTACAGAAACATTACTCATTGATGAGAACTGGGAAATACCTCTGTAGCCGTTAAGGCTTGCATCGTTAAGGGTTTGTGTTTTTGTCATTTCTGCACGCCACATATCGGTGGTGTTTGTTTCCATATTGTTCATTGCCCTTATCAGATCGGCAGTTACTTCCTTGCCCTCCGGATAAGTAGATGTAGAAGTGGAGCCCACAGCCTTAATACCAAGTCCGGCTGTAATGAACATTTCTGCAGATACAAGTAAGAAAATCAAAAGGTCAAGTACAACCTTTGGGTAAATTTTAAAGATATAAAGTCCTGTTACTACAGTAAGAATACAGATTAACAGGAACGAACCCCATAGCGGAGTTCCTGCCTGAAACAGTGAAGAAACCACAATAAGCAGAGAAGCCCCGAAAAAGCCCAGCAGAATGTTCCATATTTTTGCTTTTTCTATCAGAGTATATGCTCTGTATGCCATTACAAGGAGAACAAAGCTGAACAGAAAAGCAAATCTGTGGGGAATCATATTTGTTGCGTGGAAACCGTGCCAGATGTAGTCAAGCATATTTACATTGAAGCTGACTACAAGAAAAGCCAACATAGAAACAGAGAAGGCCTTTGCTCTCCAGCTTATTTTTCTTGTGGTAAGAAAGATAATACCAAAGAACAAAGCAGCCATACCACAGGCAATGTTGGGCAGGTTTTCTTTTGTAGAAGGTGGAATAAAGTCAAGTGTCTGTGACATAACCTCTGACCAGTGGTAATATACATTCCAATAATCAGGGAAATGATTGTTTGTACTGTAAGTAAGATTCAGCCCATTATATGCAGGCAGTGACAAAAAGGCTGTTATCATTAGCGCAATGGCAGTGAAGAGTCCTGTTCTCAGGAGCCTTGCAACAAAATCTCTCCATCCGTTCCAATACATTATACTGTAGCCTATGAAGCAAAGCAATGTGAAGATACAGATAAAGAAGCCTACATAGTAGTTGGCAATAATGGAAAGTGCAAGGGCAATAGTGTAAAGACAGAACTTACCCTCTCTCCACAGATATACCATACCCAGCGCCATAAGGGGCAGCATAGCAACGGTATTCAGCCAAATTACATTCCAATAGTAACCCATAAAGAATGCACAGCAGCCGTATCCCATTGAGAAAAATACCAGCGGTAAGCCGTTTTTGTGGAATGTCTTTTTCAGGAATATAGCCATAAAGCCTGATGCACAGCCTATCTCAACACAGACAGAAAGCATCAGAAATTCCACAAGGAAACTACTTGGCACAAACGCCGTCAGGAAATTGATGGGACTTGCCACATAGTATGAAATCAGCGCAAGATAGTTGCCGCCCATACCGTTAGTCCAGGAGTGGAGCATACTTTGACCATCAATTATTTTATCCTGAAAATCCACAAGGAATGGATAATATTGATGCCAAAGGTCAATAACAAGAATTTGCAGATCTCCAAAGGGAGCGAACTTTTTTACTGCAAAGTTTATCAGCATTATCAGAAAAGGCAGGATAAACGCCAGTAAAACAAAGGCGTTGTTTGAAAAAAATCTTCCCAAGCCTTTTTTAGCCTGACTACACATTCTTGAAGTGTTAATCAATTGTTTTGTTTTTTTAGACATAATTTGTCCTCCATATGTAAATGAAGTATATTAACTAGGAAAACCTATACTCTACTATTCTACCATTTTTCACACAGAAGGTAAATATGTTTTTTTAAATTTTTTATGAATAATAAAATAATAGACTTTTATGTTATTTGTTGTTATAATAAAGGTGATTGGTAATGATAGGAGGCAAAGATATGCCATTGATTGATATAGTAGTGCCCTGCTATAACGAAGAAGCAGGGTTGAGAAATTTTGTTGAGGTAACAAATTCGGTTATAGATACACTGCCTCAATATGATTTTAGATATATTCTGGTAAACGACGGAAGTAAAGATAAGACATATCTTGTTATGAAGGAGCTTGCCAATAAGTATGACAATGTAAAGTACATTTCTTTTTCCCGTAATTTTGGCAAGGAGGCGGCAATGTTTGCCGGTTTTCAGCATACAACAGGAGATTATGTAATTGTAATGGACGCAGATTTGCAGCATCCTCCCCAGATGTTCCCACAAATGATTGATGAGGTTGCAAACAAGGGATACGACTGCTGTGCGCTGCAAAGAACAGCAAGAGAGGGCGAAAGCAAGTTCAGAGGAGTTTTTTCAAAGCTGTTCTTCCGCTTGCAGAATGCAATGTCAGATGTAAAAATGCCTTATGGCGCAGTTGATTACAGAATCATGACAAGACAAATGGTGGATTCTATCATTGAGCTTTCTGAAGTTCAGCGTTTCAGCAAGGGCCTTTTCAGTTGGGTAGGCTTTAATACCAAGTGGCTGCCTTTTCAGACTGTTGACAGAGAACTGGGAACCACCACATGGAGCTTTTGGAAACTCTTTAAATATGCCCTTGACGGTATTACCAGTTTTTCAATAGCACCTTTGAGATTTATCAGTGTAATGGGTATTGTAATCTTCTTTATTGCCTTTATTTACATTATAATCACACTGATACAGACAATAATTTTCGGTATCGATGTTCCCGGATATGCCACAACCCTTATGGTAACTCTTTTTATGGGCGGTATTATGGAATTTTCCATTGGTATTTTGGGGGAATATTTAGGCAGAGTTTTCATAGAGTCGAAAGACAGACCTATTTACATCATTCACCATACAAATTTTGATGAGGATAAATCTGAAGAGGACAAGCAATGATAGGTTTCTTCAAAAAATTTATTGATATTAAGCTGTTAAAATTCATTCTTGTAGGTATTATAAACACTGTTGTGGGTATGGGAATACAGTTTTTGTTGTATAACCTTTGGTGGCATACCTATAGCTGGGGAGATGTGGTTTCCTCGGTTGTCAGCTATATAATAGGCAGTGTGGTTAGCTACTTTTTGAATAAGTACTTTACCTTTAAAAACAAGGAAAAAGGCTGGAGGCCTGTGTTCCGCTTTGCGCTTAATATTGCAGTGTGCTGGACCCTTGCCTATGTAGTGGCAAAGTGGGGCGCAACATTGATACTTGCAGAGACTTCCCTTTCTCAGCAGTGGCAGGGTAACATTGTGCTGATGGTTGTCAGTGTGCTGTTTGTAGCCTTTAACTACTTTGGTCAAAGATTTTTTGCCTTTAAGGAAAAGGAAGAAAAGTGATAAAATATACCCTAAAGTGGGTTGAAGTACCAAAAACCATCGGTTTACCGGTGGTTTTTATTTGTTTGTTTTAAAATTGTTAATAATTTGTTATAAAAAACTTACAAAATATATTGAAAAAATCACAGTTTTTTGGTATAGTGTAGGTACTGGAAGTTTATTTAGCAAATGCATTCTAAAGGCATTTGACAAGTGATTTTCCTTTGTGTTTACGCACAAGTCAAAACAATTAAAGAAGGAGGATAAATTTGCGTAGTATTATGAAAAAATCATACTTTGTAAAGAAAAGAATCTTACCTGTTTTATTGATATTACCGGTAGTATTTTTTGGTATGATATCAATATTTTCCTTAAACGGCGTTAATGCGGCTTCAGACACTGCAACAGAAAACGAAATATTTTATATTGATGTTTCTCAAAACACCAAATGGAATGTTTCAGCAAGTAATACTTATGATTTGTATGCATCTTTTGTAAAAGGCAATACTATTTTGGCAAATCAGGTATGTACATATAATGTAGGCGGAAACAGCAATATTTGTTCTGTTAAAACACCTGCCGCTGCAGTCGGTGCAGACAAAATTAATCTGTTTGTTGCACCAAAGGGAACAACCTTCCCAAGTACTACCAGTGATACCGGTTATACCAGAGTGTATTTCCGGAACACTGCAAATTGGAGCTCTGTATATGCATATGCTTGGGACAACAGCGGAAGTTATAATCAAGCTTTCCCGGGTGTTGCTATGACAAGGGTTTCAAGTACTTCAAATTATTACTATTATGATATTGATAATAG
>JAFLUK010000010.1 GCA_022508865.1 Oscillospiraceae bacterium
TTGATAAGGGTTGCTTTGTAGTCAACCTTTTCGTGACCTGCGTTCTTGCAATAGAATGTGTAGGCTAGGTAATTTTCACCTGCTGTTTTTGCACCTTTTTGTTTCTCACGTCCGTTTGCTTTGTCACCGTTATGGCTTCCGCCGTCTACAGTTTCATCATCCGGATCGGTGTAATTATCAAGGTAGCTTACGTCGCCGTCAACAGTCAAATCATCTGTAAGCCAAGCATATGTAATATTTGTTATATCCTTAACACCTGTGCCTGACAAAAGGGTTTCCGGATTTTTGAAATCTGAAGTTTCAGAAAGGATAATACCCTTTTGCTCCGAGAGCCTGTCAACATCAATTACAAGGTCGCCTGCTCTTGTCCACCAGAACATCAAAATCCAAAGTATAAACAGAAAAGCTATAAGAAGTAATGTAAGCCAAAACAAAAGTCTTTTTCTTCTTCTTGTTTTGTCAAGTACTTCGGCATCTCTTGCTTCTCCAAAGTCACCATATGAAGCTTCTTTACCAACCTGTCTGGCACCTTTTCGGGTTAATTCGCTTAAGTCCTGAGGGGTAAATTCCTGATTATTCTTTTTTCTTGCCAAGGTCTATCTCCTCCGTTCTTAAGTGATTGAGATATTTTCTTTAATTTATAATTATTAGTCCTGATCTCCGCCAAAGGTGAGGATTGCGCTCATTGCGGCCTCTTGAATTCGGTTAACACATTCCGGATCCTCGCCCTCAAACCAAACTCTTACTGTAACCTTTTGCGGTTCCATCTTTTTCAGTGAGCAAATTTCTCTTGGGCTCTGATTAACTGTGCCGGAAAAATCAAAGGTAGACTGGTTTGCCACAGCAGCGCCTTTATTTGGCTCCCAAATAATGGTTTCGTTCTGCTCGTTTGTAAAACTAAAACGAACTGCTCTTACTATATCAGCCTTGCCGCCTGTCTCTTTTGTGGAAACAGATGTACCTTTGATGCCGTTTGTGCCATCTTCTCCGCGAGAGGTGAGCTTAACTGTTAAGTCTTTGTTGGCTATCAGATATAAATCAAATTCCAAAAAGGAATTTTTATTTCTTTCTGCTGTATTACCGGAACGCCAACGGAATGTTCTGCCGTTGGATGATGTAACAGGGTCAAGAACCTGCTCGTTCATTGTGGTGTTGAATCTGTCTGTAAGCTCCTTGTCAATCATTCTGCCTGTAACAGTCTTTACATACTGATTCCAGTTGCTGCCATGATTTTCCGTGCTGAGCCTTAAGTCAGGTGCAGTACCGATTTCCATTTCAAGTCTTTGAACGTTTGCCAGGGTACTGATTGTAAACCATGAAAAGGTTACCATTACAAGACACAAAAATGAAACCAAAAGTAAAATCCAACTTGTCTTTCGTCTTACACGAGTATTAACTTGTTCCAAAATCTCGGCTTGTGTCAAAGCTTTTTGTAGCTCTTGTGAGAGATTTTCCCTGTTTACCATGTTAATCACCGTCTTTATTCAGTGTACCTTTCCATAAATTATATGTATAACACACGCGTACATATGTTATTAATATGTTAATTATTAACGCAAAAACATCAGTCGGACACCAATCGGCCCCCAACGACGTATGTTAATTATAGCCTATTTGTCGTAAAAATTCAATAAAAGAAAACATCTTCTACATTTTGAATAGTACAAATTGCTATATTTTATGCAAAAAATCAAATTTAAACTTTGAGCAGGTAATATTAAACAATTTTTGTATTTCTTTTTTGTACATTATGGCAATAGCTGATATTCTTCTCTTTGATTAGTTAACTTTTTTGTAGATTTTGGCACTTTTTGCATTGTTTATGACTATTTTTTTATTTTTTTGCAATATTGTGTAAAAAATTTTTATAAATTTATATTTCTTTTTCGTCAAAATATGTTATAATAATTTTACGACGTTAGCCAATGCCTTGTTGTGCAGAGTGCAGTATTTTATGTTATAATAATCTCACATTATAATTGCAAAAATTCCAAGGTTTTTGGGGCTAATGTATTAAGGAATGATAAAGTAAGGTATGATAAATAATGAAATCAAAGCAAATTTTGTTAACTGTTTTTCTTGTACTCTTAACAGCTGTTTGTCTGCTGTGGGCAGGTCTTACAATTTACGGTTTTGATGTTATTGGAGAAATAGGCAGCTTTATTAAGGGCGCTCCAGATGCTGTGAATGTTTCCTTTGACAGCAGAGAAATCACTCTTGGGGTGGGTCAGAAGCTGGATATAGGAGTTAATCTTAACCCCAAGGAAGCAGAAAATGAATATACTATTTCCTGCACAGACAAAAACATACTGTATGTTAAGGGCAACACAATTAAAGCCCTTGCCGAAGGCAGCTGTACAATAAAGGTAACCACCGACAACAAATTGACAGACTACTGCGATGTTGTGGTTAACCCTGCCCCCAAAAAGCTTAGTCTGCCGGATACGCTTGTCCTTGCCGACAGCGAGAGCTACTCATTTAAACCAAAGACAGATGTTGATTTGTCTGCTAACACACTTACATATGAAAACAGCAATGACGATGTTGCTGTTATTGACGAGAAGGGAAATCTTACTCCAAAAAACACCGGCGCAACTACTGTTACGGTAACCTCCTACAACGGATTATCTGCAAAATGTGTTATAACAGTAAAGGAAACTCCCCTTTCCTTTACCCTCAGCGGTGGTGCAGTTCAGATAAATCAAGGTAAAAGCATACTTTTAAATTGTGAATTTCAAAATGGCGACGGCACTTCATCTATGAAGTTTGCCTCCTCTGACGAAAAAATTGCTACCGTAACTAAAAACGGCTTGGTAACAGGTGTCAGAGAGGGCACAGCAACAATCACTTGCACACTGTTTAACAATGTTACTGCAACATGCGAGATTATTGTAGTGGACAGACTAACGGGAATACGTACCAATCTTGATACAAAAAAACCAATGGTTGCCCTTACCTTTGATGACGGCCCTGCGGGCAAAAATACACTTTCTATATTGAAAACACTTAAAAAATATAAGGGCAGGGCAACATTCTTTGTGGTTGGAACAAGAGTTGCCGAAAACAGTGAAGTCCTAAAGGCGGCTTATGATGCAGGGAATGAAATCGGCAACCATTCATGGGACCACTCTTACGCCGAAAAAATGTCTGTTAATAAACAGATTGAGGAAGTTACAAAGACCAATAATGCTGTAAGAAATATTATTGGTGTTAATCCCACCTTGTTCAGATGTCCCGGAGGTATTTCAGGCAAGGGGTATACTAAATACGGCAATTTGCCCATTATCACCTGGTCAATTGATACTCTGGACTGGTCTACAAAAAACACAAAATCAACATACAAGTCCATTACCAAAGTATTTAAGAAAAACGAAAATCTAGACGGCGATATTGTTCTTATGCACGATATTCAAAACTCCACTCCAAAGGCTGTGGAACAAATTTGCAAGTATCTGCATAAAAAGAATTATCAGTTTGTAACGGTTTCTGAACTTGCCTACTATCGAGGTGTAGAAATGGAAAACGGACAAACCTACAATTGTTTTTACTATTAAATAGTATATAATATATAAATTAAAAAGCTCTATAGCGCAAAAATCTCCTTATGGCAGTTTCTTCATTCTGTCATAAGGGGTTTTTTATTATTTAATCAATATATTCCTTTATTTTCTGATACATTTCTTCGCTTATAACAGCTTCGATTAATAATCCATCAGGAACATATTCTTCACTGATAAGGGTGCATTTTTCTCTGATTTCTGCACTTAAACCGATTTTGTCAAAGGGAAGCAATGCTTTTACTTTTTTTACTCTTACAGGAAGATTGTCTTCAATTGCATATAGCAATCCTTCAAGTCCCTGCCCCAGCTTTGCGGAAATTCTCACACCGTTTCCAATTTGAGGAATGCTGACACCACCCTCTACTAAATCGCATTTGTTCAGCACCGGAATAATGGGGGTATCCTTGCAGCCCAAACTTTCCAAAAGCTCTCTTGTTACCTTTAGATGGAGAGAAGCTTCTTCACTGCTGACATCACACACGTTAAGGATTATATCTGCCTCTGCAGCTTCCTCCAAGGTGGAACGAAAGGCATCCACCAAATGGTGGGGAAGCCGCCTTACAAGTCCAACTGTGTCAATCAACATTACCGTAACACCGTTGGGGAGCTTAAGCGCTCTTGATGTAGGGTCAAGGGTTGCAAACAGCTTGTTTTCTGCTAGGACGCCTGCATCTGTAAGGTAGTTCATAAGTGTGCTTTTGCCTGCATTTGTATAGCCCACAATTGCAACAGTGATGACATTGTCCTTTTTTCGTCTTTTCCTCAACTGTTCCCTATGATGCTCAACATCCCGAAGCTGTTCTTTGAGAGTTTCCATTCTTCTTCTGATATGACGGCGGTCGGTTTCCAGCTTTGTTTCACCGGGGCCTCTTGTACCAATACCACCGCCAAGACGGCTTAAAGCAGAGCCCATACCTGTAAGACGAGGCATCATATACTTTAGCTGGGCAAGTTCTACCTGCAATTTTCCCTCCTTGCTTCTTGCCCTCATTGCAAAAATGTCAAGGATAAGCATTGTTCGGTCAATTACTCTTACCTCTGTTTCTGCCTCTATATTTCTGATTTGGGTTGGGGAAAGCTCACAGTCGAAAATCAGCAAATCAATTTCCCGAACTTTGCAAAATTCCCTGATTTCCTCCAGCTTACCTGTACCCACATAGGTGGCAGTTTCAGGTCTTTGCAGATTTTGCATAACAGTGGCAACTGTTTCTGCTCCTGCAGTTTTTGCAAGTTCAACCAGCTCCAGAAGGGAAGAATCCGAATCATATTCCCCTGTATTTACACTGACAAGGACCGCCCTTGTTACCTTTTCTTCGTTGCTTTTTAGTTCCATATTACCTTGCAAACTCCCTATCCTGTAATTATTTGTGGTTACAATTTCAAATATCTGTTAAATTTCTCTGATTAAATTTGCTAATACACTTTAAATTATTCTCAATTTGTAGTATAATATATATTAATTATTTTGTAAACCAATTCAGATATACTTTTTTAAGAAGAGGCCAAAGAGAATGGATAAACAATTTGATGTAATTATTGTAGGAACAGGGGTTGCCGGACTATACGGCGCTCTGTATTATCCCGACGATATATCTGTTTTGCTCCTTAGCAAAAGAGAACTTGCCTTGAGCAACAGCAGTTTTGCCCAGGGTGGAGTTGCTGCGGTGCTTGATAAAAACCACGACAACTACAAATTGCATATTGCAGACACTCTTATTGCCGGAAAATACAAAAACAGTCTTTCTGCTGTGGAAAAGCTGGTCACAGAGGGTCCGGAAGATGTGCTGAAGCTAAAGGATTTTGGCGTTGAATTTGACCGTGATAAATTTGGCAGGCTTTTGGCTACCTTGGAAGGTGGTCACAGCCGAAACAGAATTGTTCATCACAAGGACTCTACAGGTAAAGAAATTGTTGACAAACTTCTAAAGGCTGCATCGGAAAAGGAAAATATTACAATCCTTGACAACTCCTTGGTTTATTCCCTTGACAAATCGGAAAACGGTTTTTATGTGGGTGTGCTCCGAAACGGAGAAAACCTTGTGTTTGGCTCATCCTACTGTGTCCTTGCCACAGGCGGTATCGGCCGAGTATATCAATACACCACAAACTCTGCAATTGCAACAGGAGACGGCATTACCTTTGCTCACCTTTTAGGGGGTAAGATAGCCCACCTTTCCAGAGTACAATTCCACCCTACTGCCTTTGACAGCAAAACTGACAGGGAACGCTTCCTTATTTCCGAGGCTGTTCGCGGCGAAGGGGCAATTCTTCTGAATTGTAACGGGGAAAGATTTATGTTTAACTATGATGAAAGAGGGGAGCTTGCACCAAGAGATGTAGTTTCCAGTGCAATTATGCAGGAGGAAAAACGAACAGGCTCCTGCAGCTTTTATCTTGACATCACCCACAAGGATGCAAAATTTTTAAAAAACAGATTCCCTATGATATACAACAAGTGCCTTGACAAAAACATTGACATTACAAAAGACAAAATTCCGATTTATCCTTGTCAGCACTACCTTATGGGTGGTATTGCCGTTGATTTGGATGCACGCACCACAGTAGACAGACTCTATGCCTGCGGCGAGTGCTCACACACAGGAGTTCACGGCGCAAACCGACTTGCAAGTAACTCTCTGCTAGAGGCGCTTGTATTTTCAAGAAGAGCGGCTCTTGACATTTCTAACAGAATAAATAAGGAAAGCAGAAAGCCAATCGGTACCGAACCAAAAAAACAGGATATAAGCGGAAAGAAACTGCCAAAGGGTATAAGAACAAGAATAAGAGAAATAATGCAAAAAACCTACTTTGTTAATCCTGACCTTACAAATATTGAGGAAGCATATAAAGAGGTTGACAATATTCTTACAGATTTGATTTCTGCAAAATACGAAATTTCAGTGGATTATGTGGAGGCAAGAAGTCTTGCAACAGTTGCAGGAATTATTTTGCAGGAGATTAAGGAGGGTATTAACCTATGATATTGAACAAATTTTATGTTGATGATTTAATTAAAACAGCTCTTTTGGAGGATATAAACTATATAGATACAACTACAGATTATCTTATCCCGGAAGAACAAGAGGGAGAAGCTATATTCCTCTCAAAGGCAGATGGTGTACTCTGTGGAATAGAGGTAGCAATGAGAGTGTTCACACTGCTCCAGCCCGACTTTGATTATGAAATATATATCAATGACGGAGAGGCTGTAAAGTCAGGTGACATTATTGCAAAGGTAAAGGGCAAAACAAGAACTATTTTAAAGGGCGAAAGAACTGCTCTTAACCTTTTGCAGCATATGAGCGGTATTGCTTCTATGACCAACAGAATTGTAAAAATTGTAGAAGGGACAAAGGCGTCTATTGTTGACACAAGAAAAACTCTCCCGGGTATGCGTCCGTTGCAAAAATATGCAGTTACAGTGGGCGGAGGCAAAAACCACCGCTATAACTTAAGCGATGCCGCAATGCTAAAGGACAATCATATTGATGCCGGCGGCGGAATCACTAATGCAGTTACCTCCCTTAAAAAGAAGCTGGGACATATGACAAAGGTTGAACTTGAGGTAAGAAACCTTGAAGAGCTGAAAGAAGCCCTCTCTGTTGATGTTGATGTTATTATGCTTGATAATATGGACAACGAAACTATGAAAAAAGCTGTTGAACTGACAAATGGCAAAGCTGTTCTTGAAGCTTCCGGCGGTATTACAGAAGAAACTATCCGTGGTGTTGCAGAAACAGGTGTGGATGTAATTTCCATTGGTGCTCTTACCCACTCTGTCAAGGCATTTGACATTTCTCTCAAAATCAGCAAATAAAGCAAAAAGCAAATAAATTTATTGATAATTTATGGGATGTTTCAGGACATCCCTATTATTTGGTAAGGAAAATAAAAATGAAAAACCATTTGGTTTTAAGAGAATTTTTTAAATATACTTCTTTAAATATTCTAGGTATGGCGGGAATTTCTTGTTATATTCTTGCCGACACCTTTTTTGTGGCAAAGGGACTTGGAAACAATGGTCTTACAGCTCTTAACCTTGCAATTCCCTTGTACAGCTTTATGTACGGTATTGGGATTATGCTGGGTACAGGGGGTGGTGCTATGTACAGTATTCTCCGTAGTCAGGGCAAAGAAAAGGAGAGCAACTCTGTTTTTTCATTAACTGTCCTTATTGGTGCTATTGTGTCGGTATTTCTTATGATTTCGGGGATTTTTTTCCACAATAAACTGGCAATCCTTGTTGGTGCAGACAGTCAGGTTATGGATATGACCAGCACCTACCTTATGGTACTGTGGACAGCCGCACCGCTATTTATCTTTAACAATATTATCATTATGTTCACCCACAATGACAATGCCCCCCATATTGCAATGATAGGTATGATTACAGGCAGTTTGATGAATGTTCTTTTAGACTATATCTTCATTTTCCCTCTTAATATGGGAATGTTTGGCGCTGTACTTGCCACTGCAATGTCACCGGGGATAAGCCTTTTGTTTATGTCGGTACACTTTATCAGAAGAAAAAATAATTTTCATCTTAATTTTTCTCTACCTATATTCAGGTACACAAAAAAGGTGCTGAGCCTTGGATTTACTTCATTTGTAAATGAAGTGTCCTCAGGCATTATTATTATGGTCTTTAATCTTATTTTAATAAGTATTTCAGGCAACACAGCAGTTGCTGCCTATGGAATTATAGCCAATGTTTCAATTGTTATTATAGCCGTGTTTACCGGTATTGCTCAAGGCACACAACCCCTTGTCAGCAAATACTACGGACTTGAAAATCAAAAAAATATCAGAAAACTTTTTCGCTACGGCTTTATCTATGTAACACTGCTGTCTGCTGTTATCTATAGTCTTATGTTCATATTCTCTGACGGTATTACAAGTATATTTAACAGCGAGAATAATATGGAGTTAAACCAAATTGCCGTATATGGTATACACATCTATTTTACAGGAATTGCCTTTGCAGGTCTGAATATACTTTTCTCTGTGCTACTGTCAGCCCAGGACAAAGCAAAATATGCAACTATTATTTCTGTTGCAAGGGGAATTGCAGTAATACTGCCTGTTACCCTTATTCTTTCCTATTTTTTTGGAATAACGGGACTATGGCTGTCTTTTCCTGTTTCCGAGGGAATTGTGTTGGTTATTTCCATAATTTCCTTAATACTTACAAATAAAAATCAATCTACTAATATTTAAGAAATAAATGAAGAAAAAACCGCTGATAAAAAATCAGCGGTTTTTGTTATATCATTTTGTGCAGATGATGCAGACATTCTTCAAAACGGAGTCCGTACCACATAGAGTCCTTGTCGTTGTTTGTTTTTTCAATACACATTTCTGTGAATTTTGTTGCAAGTATGGTACTGTCCTTAAGATTTTTACCCAGTGTAAGAGCGCCTGCAAGGGCACTTGCAAACACGTCGCCTGTTCCGTGGAACTGTCGGTCAATCAGTTTTGTTTCCGCGGTCTTTTTTACCTTACCATTTTTACAGGCTGAATACACTGCAATAACTTCCCTTTCCTTAACGCCTGTAATCACTGCATTTTTCGACAATTCTGTCAGTGCGTTTCCAATACTGCCGATATAATTTTCAGACATATTTTCTGCAATATAAGGTGTATGGGTAATAAGACAAGCCTCCGTAAGGTTTGGGATTATTACATCAGACTTTTTGCAAAGTTCAACCATATAGTCCGGATAATCCCTTTCAAATCCGCTGTAAAGCCTGCCGTTGTCTCCCATTACCGGGTCTGTTATTATCAGGCTTTCCGGATGCTTTTCTATTAAATCAGTAACTATTTTTACCTGCTTTTTACTACCCAGATATCCTGTGTATATACAGTCAAATCTTTCGTTCATATCAGTAAAATGCTGAATTATTTTTTCCATTTCATCAGTGGTATCCCTAAAGGTGTAGCCCTCAAATACTGTATGAGCAGAAAGCAGCGCCGTTGGTAGTACTACCGCCTCAATTCCCATTGCAGATATGACAGGCAATGCAATTGTAAGTGAACACTTACCCATTGATGATATATCGTTAATGCATAAAATTCTCTTTTGCTTCATTAAATTCGCCCTCAATTATCTCTGCAGTTTTTTCTTCAGGTTCACCTTGTCAAATGCAAATGCAAGAAAAATAAATATTACTCCACTGCATACTCCTTGGATAAGGTTAGGAAGGATTGTGGCATATGCCCCTGCACCGTAATAAAAGATTTCAAAAGCAAAATAACCACCTACTGTAATTATTATACAAATTACAGGTGCAATAATATTTCTAACGGAAAACAACTTTTCTCCTTTGTTTGTAAAGCAAAGTGCAAGTAAAACCTTTACCAAAATGGTAATCGGCACATATATTACATAACCTGATGACAGGTCTGCCATAGCTCCGCCTATACCGGCAGATAAGAGCGAATATGGTGCAGGCAATATAGCTGCTGACAAATATATAATGGCGTCCCCCGGATGAATATAACCCAGAAATGTCGGTATTTGGACAAATCTTGTCATTACAAAAATCATAGCGGCAAACAATGCCGCAAGTACAGCGTTTACAAAATTATGTTTTCTCATTTTCATCCCCCTCTTCATAATGCAAATCATTTTATGATATTCAAATTTATTTAATTATAAAAATACCCTTGCAATCCTTTTGATATTCATTATAATAGTAATTGGTATTAATTAAATATCCAAAATAATAATAATTTATAATACCAGATTAATCCGCATAAGAGGTCAAATATGCTGACTTATGATTTAAGTAAAAGAGAAAAAATGCCTGTATACCTATATCTTTATCACCGTATAAAAGAGGATATTCTTAACGGAATACTTCTTTCTGAAGAAAAGCTTCCTTCAAAAAGAAGTCTTGCACAACACCTGAATATCAGCGTGGTAACTGTTATGAATGCATATGATTTGCTGTCTTCAGAGGGATACATATACACAAAACCAAAGAAGGGCTACTATGTTGTACCCATCAAAACACAGAAAAAATCAGAAATTTTTGATGGCTCCATGTTAGGTGATGAAAATACAAAAAATGAATTTGATTTTAGCGGACACCTTGTAAGCAGTGAGGAATTTCCCTTTTCCGTATGGAGCAAACTAATGAGGAAAACTCTCCTTGACTACGGAAATGAACTGCTGCAGCCAATGCCCTATAACGGAACTTTGATTTTGAGAAAGGCAATCTGTCAATATCTTTTTCATCACTGCGGTATGAATGTAAATCCCCAGCAGGTTATTATAGGTGCAGGCACGGAATATCTTTACAATCTGATAATTCAGCTCTTGGGAACAGACAAGGTATTTGCTGTTGAGGACCCCGGCTACAATAAAATAGCCAAAATTTATGAGATGAACAATGTTACCACAAAATATATTGAAGTAGACAGCAAAGGACTACGATGCGACAAGTTAAGAGAAAGCAATGCTAATATTGTGCACATCAGCCCAAGCCACCACTATCCCACAGGTGCAGTAATGCCTGTTAATCGCAGAAACCAAATTCTTAACTGGGCTGACGAAACCGGCGGATATATTATTGAGGACTACTACGATAGCGAATTCAGAGACAGCAGACCAATGGAAACACTATTCAGTACAGACAAGAACAAAAGGGTAATTCACCTTAACACTTTCAGCAAAACTATCGCTCCCTCAATCAGAATAAGCTATCTTGTGCTGCCTGTTCATCTGATAAAACTGTACAAAGAAAAAATGAATTTTCTCACCTGTACCGTATCAGGCTTTGAGCAATACACTCTTGCAGCCTTTATAAACGACGGCTATTTTGAACGTCATATTTCAAGAATGAAAAAGCACTATGCCCTTTTACAAAGAGAAATTAAAAGTCAATTAAATAACAGCAGCATAAGGGATAAAATTGAAATAGTAGAAAATAAATCGGGACTTCATTTTCTGCTGAAAATACACACCGAAAAGCCCGATGAAGTAATATGCAAAGAACTGCAAGTAAAAGGAATAGGATCAAAATTCCTTAGTCAATGTTACCGGAACAAAAAGAATGTTTTGCAACATTATCTGATAATCAACTACTCGGGACTAGACATTAACAAACTGCAATGTGCCATAGATATTCTGAAAGCTATTATATAGCAAAAATCCCTTGTTTATTGGTCTTTTCTATGGTATAATATTATGAATACTTTTGCGACACAGCATTAAGAAGGAATATTATGAAAGAGAAAAAAAGAATTGTAATAAAGGTTGGCACATCAACCTTAACATACGAAAACGGCAAGCTTAATATCAGACATCTTGAAAAGCTATGCAAGGTTATTTCTGATTTGCAAAATCAAGGCAACGAGATGGTGCTTGTATCCTCGGGCGCTCTTGGTGTTGGTATGGGCAAGCTGGGAATGAGAACCAGACCTTCAGAAACTAACAAAAAACAGGCAGTAGCCGCTGTTGGCCAATGCGAGCTTATGTTTATGTATGACAAGCTTTTTGGCGAATACAACAACATTGTTGCACAGATACTGCTGACAAAATATGCGGTTGAAACCCCCGAAAAAGCAGAAACCATTCACAATGCCTTTATTTCCCTTATTGATATGGGAATTATCCCTGTTGTAAATGAAAACGACTCCGTTGCCACCGATGAAATTGAAGGCAACAACTTTGGCGATAACGACCAGCTTTCTGCAATTGTTGCCACACTTATCAGCGCAGACAAGCTGATTATTCTTACAGACATTGACGGTCTGTACGACAAAAATCCTGCCCTATTCAGTGACGCAAAGAAGATAAACACTGTTGAGCTGATTACTGATGAAATAAAGAAAATGGCAGGAGGCAGAGGCAGTAACCGCGGCACAGGAGGTATGACTACCAAGGTTCTTGCCGCTGAAATTGCCACAAAGGAAGGAATTGACGTTCAGATTATTTCAGGAGAAAACCCCGAGCTTATCTACGATATATTTGACGAAAAGCCAATTGGAACTCTGTTTTTAGGAAAGGTAAAGGACAATGACAGTAATTGAACAAATGGGCGCAAAAGCAAAAGAAGCGGCACGTATTCTCTCTGTTGCAGGCAACAAAAAGAACAAAGCGCTTAACGCAATTGCAGATGCTTTGATAGAAAATGCAGATACCATAATAAAAGCAAACAACCTTGACATAGAAAACGGCAAAAATAACGGACTTACCCCCAGCCTTATTGACAGACTTACCCTTGGCAAGGACAGAATTGAGGGTATGGCTTACGGTGTGAGGAAGGTTGCAACTCTCCCCGACCCTGTGGGCAACGTAATCAGCGGTAACACTCTGCCAAACGGACTTACTGTAACAAAAGTAAAGGTACCGCTTGGTGTTATCGGTATTATTTTTGAAGCCCGTCCAAATGTTACGGCAGACGCAGCCGCACTTTGTTTGAAGGCAGGTAATGCAGTAATCCTCCGTGGAGGAAAAGAGGCAATCAACTCCAACAAGGCAATCTCGGAAATTATGAGGAACGCTATAGAAAAAGCAGGTCTTCCAAAGGACTCAATTCAGCTTATTACAGATACATCAAGGAACTCCGCTACAGAGCTTATGCAGCTTAGCGAATATCTTGATGTGCTTATTCCAAGGGGCGGTGCAGGACTGATTAAGGCTGTTGTAGAAAACAGCAAGGTGCCTGTTATTGAAACAGGTGTGGGCAACTGCCACGTATATGTTGACAAATATGCAGACACAGATATGGCGGCTGACATAATTTTCAACGCAAAGACAGACCGTCCTTCTGTTTGCAACGCAATAGAAACTATCCTTATTCATAAAGATGTTGCTTCAGAAGCTCTGCCAAAAATAAAAGAAAAGCTGGACACAAAAAATGTCCAGCTGCGAGGGTGTAAAATCACAAGAGAAATCCTTGGTAATGATGTTGTGGAAGCAGAAGAAAGCGACTATTATACAGAATTTCTTGACTATATACTCGCCTGCAAGGTTGTTGAAAGTATTGATGAAGCCATTGCCCACATTTCAAAATATTCCAGCGGCCACAGTGAGTGTATTGTTACAAAGGACTACAACAGTGCAAACACCTTTACATCACAGGTTGATTCTGCCGCTGTTTATGTGAATACCTCCACCCGATTTACTGATGGCGGAGAATTTGGACTTGGTGCAGAAATCGGTATTTCTACACAGAAGCTCCACGCAAGAGGACCAATGGGCATTAACGAACTTACCTCATCAAAATTCATCATTGAGGGTAACGGTCAAATCAGATAAACACTAAAACACTTAATCAAATTCACTTATATCTAATTTACACCAGAAGATAAACCAGTGCCATAAGCAGCATTGGATCTGAATTATCATCATACAAAAAGAAAATCAAAAGCATAATAAGAGTTGCGTCCTTATCCTTTAGCAAAAAATCAAAAATACCCTTTTCTCCCTCCTTTTGCTGTTGCTGTTTTCCTCTTCCTTGGGAACGTAAGGGTCTTGCAAAGGGTGGAAATTCAGGTTTTCTCTGATAACTTTTACCACTGTTTTGGTAGTTATTTTCTTTTTGAGAGACATCCTCCGCTTCTTTTACAGTATTCTGATTTTCGGCTTCAAATGTATCCACTTCTACCTCTTCATGGGCATTGTAGGTTTTTTCTTCTTCAACAGAGGGACTTTCCATAGGATTTTCCTGTACACGCCTATGTATACCGGCATTACCGGGGAAAGCACTGCGCATTTGCTCTGCTCTGCGAAGCGCCTCCCTTTCCATATCATCCAAAATAATCTTCTCCTAAAACAAACCAAGATTTTTTATATTTGGCAACAGCTTGATTATTCCCATCATTTTTCTGATTTTTTGCAACTTTTCCTGCCTTTCCGCAGACAGAAAGGGTGCAAGGGCGTCAAAAAGACGAGTGGTTTCGTCCTCCCTGTTTAGGGAAGAAATTATAGGGGCTATCTTGCCCAGCATATTGGGATCAATACCCGAAAAATCAGAAAGAGGATTACTTTTGCTTACCATATTGTTGTTGCCTGAATTGTTTTGATTTCCGTTTCTTGGGAAAGGGGCTGAATTGCTGAAATTACTTGTATTTCCGGAATTACCGGACTGCCCTGAACCTTGGGGGATATCTTCAGAGTTACCCACAAGACCCATCATTTTTCCCAGATTTTGAATTTCTTTCAGCTTTTCAGGGTCTGACATTATCTCGTTGATTTTGGAAGTTAAATCGTCCATACTAACCCATCAGCTTTTTTATAATTGCTTGTGCCTGAGGAGAATTGAGAAATTTCTCGCTCTGCTTTGGATTATCAAGAATTTCTTGAACTTTCTTTGCCTGACTGCTGTTCATCTTGCTGAGAACAGAATTAAGATTTCCTTTTTCAAGGTTTTTCTTTAGTGCCTCAGGCGAGGTATTAAGTCTTTGACTCAATCCGTTAAGAAGATTATTAATTTCACTGTTATTCAAATTTATCCCTGTCCTTTCCTGTACCGGTGTTATTTAGCACACAAATAATCTGTACCATTAACATACTATGCAGGAAAGATATGTTTATATACTAACAATAAAAAATAAAGGTGCATTATGGAAATACTGGTTTTTTCAGACTCCCACGGAGATATGACAAAAATGGAGAGGATTCTTCGTTCTCACAGCAAGGCAGAGGTGGTAATCCACTGCGGCGACGGAGAAAGAGATATTGATTATTTGAAAAATCTTTTCCCAAATAAAGCCTTTTATAATGTAAGGGGTAACTGCGACTGGGCAAGCAAACTTGAGCCAACACTGATTCTTAACCTTATGGGCAAAAGGATTTTTGTCACCCACGGCCACCTTTACAATGCAAAAATGGGCATTCAGCGCCTTGAATATGCCGCAAGAGAAAAGGAAGCAGACATTCTTCTTTTCGGTCATACACATATTGCTATGAATGAATATCACGATGGTCTGTATATTATCAATCCCGGCTCCTGCCACGGATATGGCGCAACCTATTGTTTAGTTAGTATTTCCGAAAAAGGCATACTTGCAAATATCGCAAATGCATAATATTCATTATTACATAACCGTAAAATCCAAAGAAAAGGAAGTGAAGAAGTGAATTTTCAAAACAATAATATAGATGATAAAATCAAAGAACAGCTCAATGCCCTCACTTCTCTGAACAAGCTTCCTCACGCAATTATCATTTGCGGCGGTAATGAAAAAATCAGGGATGAACTCATCTCTGTGCTGTGTCACTACGCAGTGTGTTCATCAAATAACAAACCCTGCTACACCTGCAAAAACTGCACAAAAGCAACTGTAAAAAGCCACCCTGACATTCAGTTTATTGAGGGCAGTAAGAAAACAAAGGCAGAGATTTATTCCAAGGATATTGTGGAGGAGGTAATCAGGGACACTGCAATTATCCCCAACGAGGCAGACACAAAGGTTTATGTGTTTAGGGACGTTGACGAAAAGTTCCCGGTAATTTCCCAAAACGCTTTTCTTAAAACTTTGGAGGAACCCCCGCAAAGCATACTTTTTGTTATGACCTGCAAGGATGCAAGTGTTCTTTTGGAAACAATTTTATCCAGATGTACCCTTATTTCCGTTCCAAAGCAGGATGATTTTTCAGCAGAATATATGGCACTTGCAGAGGATTTTGCAATGTCATTCTCTGATATAAACGAATATAGTCTGCTAAAAGAAGCAGGTAAACTTAACAAAAAGGAAACAGCTCTTTCTGTTCTTCCGATTCTTAAGTCCCTAATGAGAGATTGCCTTGTGCTGTCTGTGGGAGGAACAGGAATAACAAACAGCGAAGTTCCCGAAAAAATACTTAAAAAATTAACAAGAGAAAAAATTCTCAAAATTTTAAATATAATAGACGATGCACAGCAAAAGATAAACAGCAATGTAAATATGACGCTTTTATCCACATGGCTGTGCACAGAAATCAGGAGGACATTATGGCAGAAGTAATTGGTGTAAGATTTAAAGAAGTGGGTAAAATATACTACTTTGACACTACTGGTCTTACCTTTAAACAAGGGGACAAGGTTATTGTAGAAACTGCAAGAGGAATAGAGTGCGGCACAGTTGCACTTGCCAACAAGGATGTTGATGACGAAAATATTGTTCATCCTCTTAAGCCGGTTTTAAGACAGGCTACAGAAAATGACCTTGAGCACCTTAAGGAAAATAAAAAGAGAGAAGAAAACGCTCTGAAAATCTGCGAAGAAAAAATCCGAGAGCACAATCTGGAAATGAAGCTGGTGGATGTGGAATACACCTTTGACAACAGCAAAATTCTTTTTTATTTCACAGCAGACGGCAGAGTTGACTTTCGTCAGCTTGTTAAGGACTTGGCTAATATTTTCAGAACAAGAATTGAGCTTAGACAAATCGGTGTAAGGGACGAAGCAAAAATGCTGGGCGGCCTTGGCATTTGCGGCAAACCCTTTTGCTGCAACAGTTTCCTTGGGGAGTTCCAGCCTGTATCAATTAAAATGGCAAAGGAACAGGGATTATCCCTCTCTCCTGTTAAAATCAGCGGAACTTGCGGCAGACTTATGTGCTGTCTGAAATACGAACAGGACGCATATACAGACCTTTTGAAACATACTCCAAGAGTGGGCAATGTGGTAAAAACTCCCGAGGGCAAGGGTACTGTTGTTGAGGTAAGTCTCCTTACCGGCAAACTAAAGGTAAAAATGGCAAATGCTCCGGAGGAAGCCGCACCACAGGTGTTTGACCTTAAACAGACAATTCCTTATTATGAAAAAAAGGGCGGAAACTGCGAATATTACCATAACACCGAAGAAACAGACAGTATTTCCGAAGAAGAATACAACAGCCTCAGCAGTATTCTTGATGACGGCGACACTATTGATGAGGTTTATACAGAGAATACCATCCCTGATAAAAACGAAACTAACGACAAACCTCATAATCGCAACAACAGAAATAACAAAAATAAAAAGAATTACCGTAACAATAAAAACGGCAATAACAATCATAAACATAACCACCATTCCCACCACGGCAATAACCGTCGAAACAACAGGAATAACCGTACAAAAAAGGATAAATTCACTGATATAGAATAATTTTATTCACAAAGATAATAATATAAGATTGATTTTTCCCTTGTATCGTGTTACAATAGGTGCAAATATATAAGGAGGTGTCCTGAATGGCATATGCTATTTCTGATGAATGCATCAGCTGCGGTGCTTGCGCAGACGCTTGTCCTGTAGCTGCTATTACTGAGGGCGACGGCAAGTATGATATCAACGCTGACGAATGTATCAGCTGCGGTGCTTGTGCAGACACATGCCCTGTAGCTGCTCCTGCAGAAGCATAATTGTACATAAGAGTACAGATATTTTAAAAAGAGACAAAACAGCAAGGCGAAGTGCCTTGCTGTTTTTCCGTTATTGTAGTATAATTTTCATTATAAAAGGAGGGATAATAGTGCTGAAAGAAAACGAACACATTGAACCCTTGGGTAAAAACACAAAAATTATAGTAAGTGATATTCACCATTTTTCTACCGACACAATATTGCTAAATCACTTTGCAAAGCCAAAGAGCAATGACAAAGTTATTGAGCTTGGCACAGGTTGCGGCACTATTCCCCTTTTGATGAAAAAGGAAAACAAAGACCTTAATATTACTGCTGTGGATATTCAAAGCGATGCCTGTTCAATGCTGGAAAGAAGCATTGAATTAAACGGTTTTGAAAACATAACCGTAATAAACAGTGACTTAAAGGAGCTAAAGGGCAAGGTACCCTTTGGTTTCTTTGATTTGGTAGTATGCAATCCGCCCTACAAGGAAAACGGCACAGGCATACACAATCCCCACAGCAGCAAAAAAACTGCACGTCACGAGGTTATGTGCACAATGGAGGATATTATCAGGGTAAGCTCAAAACTTCTTAACTTTGGGAGCAGATTATGTATGTGTCAACGCCCCGAACGTCTTACAGATATGATGACCTTAATGAGAACCTACGGTATTGAGCCAAAAAGACTTCGCCTTGTTCAGCAACGGCTGAGCAAGGAGCCAAAGCTGTTCCTCCTCGAGGGCAGAAAGGGCGGAAAAACAGGCTTTATGAAAGTTGAAACTACACTTATGATAGAAGACACAGAGGGCAATTTCTCACAGGAAATGCTACAGATTTACGGTGACTATAAGGAGTAAAAATGGGAACTTTGTATGTAGTGGGAACACCAATAGGAAATTTGGGAGATTTTTCTCCCAGGGCTGTAGAAACTTTATGTATGGTGGATTTTATTGCGGCAGAGGACACCAGAGTAACACTAAAGCTTCTTAATCACTTTGGAATAAAAAAAGAGATGATAAGCTACTTTGAACACAACAAGCTTCAGCGTGGCGAAATTATAACAGAAAGAATATTAAACGGCGAGAATTGTGCCATTGTAACAGATGCAGGTATGCCCTGCGTAAGCGACCCCGGAGAGCTTTTGATTATGCAATGTGAAGAAAAGGGAATCCCAACTGTAGTAATCCCCGGACCTACGGCATTTGCTTCTGCTCTGGCTGTGTCGGGTCTACCAACAGGCAGGTTTACTTTTGAGGGCTTCCTCAGCGTTAACAAAAAAAGCCGAAAGGACCATTTGGAAAGCCTTGTTGACGAAGAAAGGACAATGCTCTTTTATGAAGCACCTCATAAGCTGACAAACACCCTTAAGGATTTTTCAAATTATTTCCCTGACAGAAGGCTGTCTATTGTAAGGGAAATCACCAAAATTCACGAGGAGGTCATCCGCACCACAACAACAAAAGCATATGAGGATTACTGCGAAAAGGGGTTAAAGGGGGAGCTTGTCCTTGTACTTGAAGGTAAGCAACATACGGAAGAAAAGGAAAGCTACACCCTTGAACAGGCTGTAGAAATGGCAAAAAAACTAATAGAAAAGGGCAAAAAATCAACCGATGCAAGCAAGGAAATTGCTGCATTAACAGGTTTTAAAAAGAATGAAATTTACAAGGAACTGCTGTAAAAAGGCAGTATTATATCAGATTAAGGAACAATTATGACATATAATGAAGCGCTCGAAAAAATTCACAGTCTGCTCCACTTTGGCTCAAGGCCGGGACTGGACAGAATTTTAAAATTACTTGACAAAATCGGAAATCCGCAGAATAAATGCAAATTTGTACACATTGCAGGCACAAACGGCAAGGGTTCAGTAAGCCAGATGATAAGCTCGGTACTTACGGAATCAGGCTACAAAACCGGTCTTTTTATTTCTCCCTTTATTACAGATTTCAGAGAGAGAATACAGATAAACGGCAAAATGATACCAAAGAAAAGCCTTGCCGAAATTGTAGAATACATCTATCCCATTGCAAATGAAATGACCCACAAGGGTGATATTATTACAGAATTTGAATTTGTAAACGCAGTTGCATTTTACTACTATTACATAGAAAAATGTGACATTGTAGTGCTTGAAACAGGTATGGGAGGACTTCTTGACTGCACAAATACAATCCCTGCACCCCTTTGCTCTGTTATTACCCCAATTGACCTTGACCACACTGCTGTTCTCGGAGAAACAATTGAAGAAATCACCGAGCAAAAATGCGGTATTATAAAAGAAAACTCTTTTACTGTAATCGGCGAGCAGACAAAAAACAGCATAACAAATCAGATTATATCCCATTGCTGTAATAAGCACAATGATTACTTCCTTGCAGAAAAGTGTAATGTAAAGGTTAAAATCTCCACACTACAGGGCACTACTGTAAGGTACAAGGGCAGAGAATTCACCCTGCCGCTGGTGGGGCTTCACCAGATAAACAACCTGAAAACCGCCCTCACTGCACTTCAGATACTAAAAAAGCAACACTTTTTTGATATTAACAGCACGGACATTGACTTTGGAATTTCCAAAACAACAAATCCCGCAAGGTTTGAACTGCTTAGTAAAAATCCAATTGTAATTCTTGATGGAGCACACAATCCCAACGGTATGGGAGCATTTGCCAAAAGCACAGATGAATACCTGAAAGACACCGACAAAATTCTTATTATGGGAATGTTAAAGGACAAGGATATAGAAACTTCCATTGACCTTATAAAGGACAAGTTTACCACCCTTATAACATTGTCGGTTAATAATCCCAGAACAATTTCAGGTGCGGAGCTTGCTACCCTTTGCAGTGGTAAATTTAAAAATATTGTAACTGCAAAAAATCCACAGGAGGCTGTTGACATTGCTTTTACACTTGCAAAGGAAAAAAACAGCGCAATTATGATTTGCGGTTCACTGTATCTTGCAGGAGAAATCAGACCTTTGATTATTGATAAAATAAAATAATTCTATTACAACGGAATAATACAAATTTTTTAGCTCATACTATTTATTATAATAGTATGAGCTTTTATGTTTAAAAAAGTTATAGAAAAGAGGAAGTTAAAATGCTGAACACTACATACGACAATAACGTGCTGACAGTTTTTCTCAGCGGTGAAATTGACCAGCACACAAGCAGAGGTCTGCGGGCAGAGATTGATTCACAAACAGAGGCACTTCGACCTGAACTTTTGTGTCTGGATTTTTCAAATGTTAAATTTATGGATAGCAGTGGAATAGGTCTGATTATGGGCAGATTCCGTCAAATGTCCCTTATTGGCGGAAGAATGAAAATCACCAATCTTCCCCAAAGCATAAAAAGGGTTGTTTACCTTGCAGGAATACAGACATTGGGGGTAATCAAATGAACAGTATAAATTCTATGGAGCTGAAAATCCCCTCAAAAAGTATAAACGAAAGTTTTGCAAGGGCTGTAGTTGCCTCCTTTACACTACAGCTTGACCCAACCATAAATGAGCTGGCAGATATTAAAACCGCCGTATCCGAGGCAGTGACAAACTGTATTGTCCATGGATACAGGGATACAGAGGGAGTAATTTACATAAAAGCAGAAATAACAAGTGATAACACACTTGTTATTAAAGTACGTGACAAGGGAATGGGTATCCCCGATATTAAAAAGGCTATGGAACCTCTCTTTACCACAGGCGGAGAAGAAAGAGCAGGTCTTGGTTTTGCTGTTATGGAAAGCTTTATGGATAAAATCAAGGTTAGTTCCAAGGAGAATAAGGGCACAACCGTTACACTGTACAAAAAAATTATCAGAGCAAATCATAACAAAAATAAATCTGATATATTATGAAAAACCGTAATGAAATTATAGAAGAAAATCTTGGGCTGGTACACGCCTGCTGTAAACGCTTTAAGAGCAAGGGCATTGAATATGACGATTTGTATATGGCAGGTTGTGTGGGACTGATTAAGGCTGTTGACAACTTTGACAGTGCAAAAGGATTTCAGTTGAGCACCTATGCGGTGCCTGTGATATTAGGAGAAATAAAAAGACTTTTTCGTGAAGGCGGCACTGTAAAGGTAAGCAGGAGTATCAAGGAGCTTTACCTGAAAATTACTAATCTTTCCATTCAAGATGGTAATATGACCGTTAAGGAAATTGCAAAAAAGCTGGAAACAACAGAAGAAAAGGTAAATGAAGCGCTGAACGCAGGCAAAATACCACTTTCTCTTACAAATGAAGACAGCTCCTCTATGGACCTTACCGTTAACTCCTGTGAAGAAGATTTTACTGAAAAAATCTCACTGAAAAAAGCATTGGAGGACTTGGACGAGTTTGACAACAAGTTGATTAAGTTAAGGTACTACAAACATATGACCCAAACAGAAGCAGGAAAAATTCTGAATATGACCCAAGTACAAATCAGCAGAAAGGAAAAGAAAATTCTCCATAAAATCCGAGAGAAAATGCTGTGCTGA
>JAFLUK010000100.1 GCA_022508865.1 Oscillospiraceae bacterium
CAGATGAAAATGTTTCTCACCAGACTTGGATTTAACTCCAAAATGGTTATCACAGGTGACATAACACAGATAGATTTGCCAAACGGGGCAAAAAGCGGACTAAAGGACTGCATAAAGGTTCTTAAGGATGTTAAGGATATTAAACATATTACCTTTAACGAAAAGGATGTTGTAAGACATCATTTGGTACAAGACATTATTAAGGCATATGCAAAAATTGAGGAAAAAGGAAACAGGAGAGATTGAGATGACAGAAAACAAAATCAGAGTCGTAATAACTAACAAACAGAAAACCATTAAAATCCCAACAGGTCTCAGAATGTTAGTCAGAAGAACCTGCAATGCGGTCTTGAGAATGGAAGAATTTAAAGGTGCTGCAGAAATCAGCGTTACATTTGTTGACAATGCAGGTATAAAAGAGCTTAATGCTCAATACAGAGACAAGGACATTGAAACAGATGTACTATCTTTCCCAATGGGAGAAAACGGTGTTTGGGATAAAGATCCGGAAACAGGCGCATTTATTCTCGGCGACGTTGTAATCTCTATGGAAAAGGCTGTTGAGCAGGCTGAAATTTACGGCCACACCCTGCAAAGAGAGGTTGGCTATCTCACAGCCCACAGCGTTCTTCATTTGCTTGGCTATGACCATATGGAACCCCTTGACAAGGTACATATGAGAGAAAAGGAAGAATTGGTAATGGAACAGCTTGGCTTACCTGCAAGCATCAGCTACATTGCCGACTATAATTAATGAAAGAGTTTAAAAGTTTTTCTTTTGCAATAAAGGGAATATCAGTCGCCATAAGGGATGAGAGTCATTATAGATTTCACCTTACGGCGACTTTTTATGTGTTTTTCTTTGGAATACTTTACCATCTTACAAAATTACAGTGGTGTATTCTTGTGCTGAATATTTCCGCTGTATTAACGGCAGAAATGTTTAACACTGCAATAGAAAATATCTGCGATATATACACAAAGGATTACAATAAAAATATAAAAATAATCAAGGATATTTCTGCAGGCGGTGTGCTTGTATCTGCAATTACCTCCTTTATCTGCGGTGTATTTATATTTCTTGATTTACAAGAAATCACATCAATTGCTGAATTTTATATCCACACTCCCCTTGCACTTCTGGAGCTGATATTTACCATTATAATTTCCACAGTGTTTGTGGCAAAACCAAGTTGCATAAATCATAAGTTTGATTTATAATGAATGTGTATATATAAAAATACAAGGAGAAAATCAATGAATTTTAATGATAAATCTGCCTTTATTGCAATTATCGGCAGACCCAATGTGGGCAAAAGCTCAATACTCAACAGACTGCTGGGACAGAAGGTTGCCATTGTTTCATCAAAACCGCAGACCACAAGAACAAGAATTATGGGGGTGCTGACAGAGGGCATTGACCAGCTTGTATTTCTGGACACCCCGGGTATGCACAAACCAAAAAACACCCTTGGTGACTATATGGTAAAATCTATAAACGAGTCTGTTGCAGGGGTAGATGCATGCGTGTTGGTGACAGAAGCAGGGGCAGAAATCAGAGAAAATGAAAAAATGCTGATAGAAAAGGTGAAAAAGCTGGGTCTGCCCTGTATTTTAGCCATTAATAAAACAGACACAATAAGCGACAAAGAGATACTTCTGGAGCAAATTATAAAATACTCCAATCTCTTTGACTTTGACGCCATTGTTCCTGTATCGGCAGAAACAGGCGACAAGCTTAATGAGCTTAAAGATGAGCTTAAAAAGTTTACGGCAGAGGGTGGACACTTCTTCCCTGATGACACACTGACAGACCAACCCGAAAAGGTACTTGCGGCAGAAATGATAAGGGAAAAAATCCTTCGACTTACAGAAAAAGAAATCCCTCACGGCACTGCTGTTGTGATAGAAAGAATGAAAGTCCGTGAAGATAAAAACATTATGGATATAGACGCCACCGTTTATTGCGAAAGAGCAAGCCACAAGGGCATACTCATTGGCAAAAAGGGGCAAATGCTTAAAAAAATTTCTACCTATGCACGTCAAGATATGGAAAATTTCTTTGGCTGTAAGGTCAATTTACAAACCTGGATTAAGGTAAAAGAGGATTGGCGAAATAAAGAAAATCTTATGCGAAGCTTTGGCTTTGACAGCAACGATTTTCAGTAATTCCATAATTTACTCACTATAAAATAAATATTATCCGCTAATGCTAACAAGGGTGATATTTATGAATGAAACAGATGCTTGGAACTACTTTATGCAGACAGGTCACGTCAATGAATATTTGACTTATCTGTCAATACAAAAGGCTAAAAACGCAGGAAAGGAATTGGAACAGCCTGATGAAAACTCTGACAGAGGGAATTATACTAAAAGAACAGAATATAGGTGAAAAGGACAAACTAATCACCGCCCTCACAGCAGAGAAAGGGCTAATCAGAGGCTTTGCCAAGGGCGCAAAAAACATCAAAAGTCAAAATTCGGCAGGCACTCAACTCTTTTCTTACTCCCGACTTTGTCTGATAGAAAGCAAAGGTCGGGACACCTACATAATCAGCGAAGCAAAGTCAAAGGAAATGTTCTTTGGGCTACGAAAAAACATAGAAAATATGTGCCTTGCACAGTATTTTTCAGAACTTTTGATGACTCTCCTTGTAGAAGGAGAAAAAAGCCCCTCGGCGCTGTCGCTTATCCTTAATTCACTTTACATACTGGCTAACGAAAAAAGACCTCCATTGCTTGTTAAGGCATGCTTTGAAATGAGACTCCTTGGCATTTGCGGATATATGCCCGACCTGACAATGTGCAGTGTATGCGGGGAATATGACAGAGAAACCTTTTTCTTTATCCCTCACACAGGCACACTTTGTTGCAGCCACTGTTCATCCCAAGACAGTCTGCCAAAAAGCATTGCCCTTGACAGAAGTGTTACCACTGCCTTGAGGCACACAATTTATGCAGAGGAAAAAAAGTTGTTTTCCTTTCTTCTGGGCGACAGCAGTCTGGAAACACTGAACAAAGCAACAGAAGAATATGTTAGTAACCAAACAGACCGACATTACAAAACATTAGATTTTTACAAAGCAATGAGATGTTGATATCCATTGACAACTGACAATTAATAAATTCATAATACAAAAGATAAGAGAAAAGCAATGAATAAACATTACAAAGCACTTGAGTTTGATAAAATACTTGAACTGTTAAGCAAAGAGTGTACCTTTGCCGATGCAAAGGAGGCTTCACTGTCCTTAACACCTGTATATTCAAAGGCAGAAGCAGAAGCATTAATGCAGGAAACCGATGACGGATTTTGTCTCATCGGCAAATTCGGCACACCTAATTTCGGCAGTTTAACAAATATGGTTTCACCTCTCCGACGTGCCCGGGCAGGGGCAAGTCTTACCCCTTTGGAGCTTTTGAGAATTGCAGAAATTTTAAGAGTTATACGTTCTATAAAGCAGTGGAGAAATAACGGCGACGATAGAAAAAGCTGTCTTGACAAATACTTCAACCGCCTTATCCCAAACAAATTTTTAGAGGATAAAATCAACGACGCAATTATCGCAGAGGACGAAATTTCCGACAAGGCATCCACCGCCCTTTCCGACATAAGGAGAAAAATCAGAACAGCATCCTCAAAGGCAAGAGAAGCCCTTGACAAAATTATAAGAAGCTCCAACTACTCAAAATATTTGCAGGACAGGATTATTACCCAGCGTGACGGCAGATTTGTTGTTCCTGTAAAGGCAGAGTGCCGTGGCAACATACCCGGTCTTGTTCACGATACATCAGGCAGCGGACAGACTGTTTTTATTGAACCAATGGGTGTGGTTCAGGCTAACAACGACATCCGTATGCTACGGAACAAGGAGCAGGAGGAAATTGACAGAATTCTTTATGAGCTTTCTGTTATGGCAGGTGATTGTGCCGACTCAATCATTGGCAACTACAAAACATTAATTGACCTTAACATTGTTTTTGCAAAGGCAAACCTTGCATACAAAATGAAAGCTACTGCACCTGCAATTAATGAAGATGGTGTTATTAATCTGAAAAATGCCCGTCACCCCCTTATTGACAAAAACAGAGTTGTTCCTGTTGATATTACCTTAGGCAGGGACTACACCACACTTGTTATCACAGGACCAAACACAGGTGGTAAAACCGTATCTTTAAAGACAACAGGTCTGCTTACACTTATGGCTATGACAGGACTTATGATACCCTGCAGCGACCAAAGTGAAATTTCTGTTTTCAAAAAAATTCTTGTGGATATCGGGGACGAACAGAGCATTGAACAGAGCCTTTCCACATTCTCATCCCATATGACAAATATTATAAAAATAATCGACCTTGCTTCTCCAAATTCTCTGGTGCTGATAGATGAGCTTGGTGCAGGAACAGACCCTGTTGAGGGTGCAGCCCTTGCAGTGGCTATTCTCCAGAATATAAGGGCAAAGGGTGCAAAAATCCAGTGTACTACCCACTATGCAGAACTAAAGGAATTTGCAATTACAACAGAGGGTGTTGAAAACGGCTGCTGCGAGTTTGATGTAAAAACTCTCCGTCCTACATACAAGCTGTTAATAGGTATTCCCGGAAAAAGCAACGCCTTTGCAATCAGCAAAAGGCTGGGACTTTCCGATGAAATTATTTCAGATGCAAAACAGCTTGTAAGCAATGAAAGCAGACGTTTTGAGAGCACTATAGAGCAGCTTGAAGAACGCCGTCAGATTCTTGAAAAAAGGCTAAAGGAAGCCAACGATACCAAGGCTATGGCCGGACGTCAAAGGGAACAGGCAAACAGTATTATAGAAAAAGCCAAGCGTGAAGCTGAAAAAGAAATTGAAAAGGCTCACCAGGAAGCAGAGAGAATAAGCAGTCGCACAAGAGCGCAGGCACAGAGTATTCTTGACCGTCTTGAACAGCTTGAAAAACAACAGCAGATGGATGCTGAAGAAAAGGCAAAGTTAAGGAAAAGCATTAATGATATGGAGAACTTTGCCGACCCTGTTAAGGAGAAAAGAGCAGAAAAATACACACCTCCCCGACCATTTAAGGTTGGCGACAGTGTGCTGATTTTTGATATTGACAAAAAGGGAGAAATTTTGTCCCTTAACCAAAAGGAAAGCACTGCAATGGTGCAGGCAGGCATTATAAAAACAAGGGTAAAGCTAAACAACCTCAGGCTGATTAAGGAACAGCCAAAGACCACTGTTCAAAGCACCAAAAGAACTATAAGAGGCAAAATGGATATGAACCCCTCTACAGAGATTGATGTCCGTGGAGAAACCGCAATGGACGCCATTATGCAGGTGGACTCTGCCATTGACCATGCGCTGCTGATGAATCTTAATCAGCTTACCATTATACACGGAAAGGGCACA
>JAFLUK010000101.1 GCA_022508865.1 Oscillospiraceae bacterium
CACCCATTGCAGCCGGAATGCTGTAACCCATTGTGCCCATACCTCCGGTTGTAATGAATCTGCCCTCACGTATACGGAAGTTGTTGGCACACCAAATCTGGTTTTGTCCAACATCCGCCACCAAAATACCCTTGCTTTTCATCATAAACGAAAGCTTTGCAATCAGTGACCTTGGCTCAACATAGCCCTCTGTCACAGGGGGAATACGGTAAAGCTTTTCCTTCCAGTCACGATAGGTTTCGCACCACTCATGAGGAATGTGATAGTCGCCGATTTCCTCAATCAGCTTGCCGATAACATTTTTCATATCTCCGACTATAGGAACAGTAGTACGAACATTCTTTCCGATTTCTGCAGGGTCAATATCAATATGTATAATCTTACTTGTTTTGCTGACCTGGTCGGGACGGGCAACAGCTCTATCACCAAGTCGTGCACCGCAAACAATGAGCAAATCACTTTCTGCAAGGGCTCTGTTGGCATACTTTTTGCCGTGGGAACCAAGCATACCAAGATATCTCATATGCTCACTCGGCATAACACCAATACCCATAAGTGTGGAAATAACAGGAATACCTGTTGTTTCTGCAAATTTCACCAAATCCAGCTTGCTGCCTGATGACAGCACACCGCCGCCTGCAACTATCAGTGGCTTTTCAGCCTTTTTAATCAGGTCAACAGCCTTTTTAATCTGCATTTTGTGGCCACGGTAATTTGGCTTGTAGCCGACAATATCCACTTTCTCCGGATATTCAAAGGATTCAATCTCTTCTTCCTGAACATCCTGGGGAATATCAATAAGAACAGGACCCATTCTGCCTGTTGTGGCAATATGGAAAGCCTCCTTAAACACCCTTGGCAAATCCTTTGTATCATTTACAAGGTAGCTGTGCTTTACAAAGGGCTCACAAGCGCCTGTAATATCAGCCTCCTGAAAAACATCTCTGCCAAGAAGTTCCCTCTTAACCTGACCGGTAATACAAATAACAGGAATACTGTCGGAATATGCAGTAGCAATACCTGTAATCATATTTGTAGCACCCGGTCCCGAGGTTGCAACACAAACACCAACCTTGTTGCTGCAACGACTGTAGCCGTTAGCGGCATGAACGGCAGACTGTTCCATTCTCACAAGGATATGCTTAATATTTGATTTATAAAGTGAATCATAAAACGGACATATGGCAGCACCCGGATAGCCAAAGACAGTGTCAACACCCTCGGCCTCAAGGCATTTTATCATAATATCTGCGCCACTAATCATACGCCTATAATCCTCCTTATATCATATAATCAAAATTTGTACTACAGTATTATACAATAAAGATTATTCTATTTCAAGTGTAAAACACAAAAAAACGACTTGATTTTGACATTAGTCTATGCTATAATATTGAAAACTGATTGCAAACTGTTTATTTTTTGGTTTGTATAAGTGAGCGGCAGGCCCTATACGATTGAGGTCTGCGAACCATGTCAGGCGGGGAACCGAGCAGCATTAAACAGTATTTTTGATGCGATATAGTAAGTCTGTCGTTCACTTATACAAATCCAAGCCGTTATGCGGCATAACGGTTTGCATTTTTTCATTTTTACAAAAAGCAGGTGATTTTATGTATCAGGTTCTATACAGAAAATGGCGACCGGAAAAATTCTGTGACGTATCGGGACAACCACAGGTTACCGTTACTCTGAAGAACGAGCTGAAAAGCGGCAGAATTAACCACGCATACCTTTTTACAGGCTCTCGTGGTACAGGCAAAACCACCTGTGCAAAAATCCTTGCAAAGGCCGTAAACTGCCTTGAAAGTACAGACGGCGAGCCCTGCACTCACTGTGAAAACTGCCTTGACTTTCAACAGGGCAATTTGCTTGATGTGGTAGAAATGGATGCCGCCAGCAACAGAGGTATTGACGACATTCGTGATTTAATAGAGGAAGCCGCCTTCTCCCCTGCAAAGGGAAAATACAGAGTGTACATTATTGATGAAGTACATATGCTGACAGAGCAGGCATTTAACGCTTTACTTAAAACATTGGAAGAGCCTCCCTCCCACGTTATCTTTATTCTTGCCACAACAGAGGTACACAAGCTACCTCAAACTATACTTTCAAGATGTCAACGCTTTGACTTCCATAGAATTGCTCCCGAAGCTATTGCCGACAGATTGGAATTTGTTGCAAAGGAAGAAAATGTTACAATAACAAGGGAAGCCGCACTGCTCACTGCCGTAATTGCAGACGGCGCAATGCGCGACTCCCTGTCAATTATGGACAGATGCATTGGCATAAGCAGAGATATTGATGCAGATGTGGTAAGAAATGCAGCAGGACTTGCACAAAAGGATTACCTTTTTTCACTGTCATCTGCCTGTATAAACAAAAATGTTCAAAGGGCACTTGGAGTACTGGACAAGCTCCATAGTGAAAGCAAGGATATGGCAAGACTGTGCGCCGAGCTTATTGACCATTTCAGAAATTTTATGCTAATAAAAACAGTAAAAAATCCTCGTGATATGATAATTATGAACGACGAGGAATTTGAAGAAGCTGTTACCCAGTGCGACTATGTAACACTGGCAGAAATAGTGTATTTTATGGATGTACTCCAGAGAAGCGCAGAAAGAATGGGAAAAAGTTCCTCCAACAGAACAGAGTTGGAAACTGCACTGGTAAAGCTCACTTCTCCTGAACTGGATGGCAGTAACGAAGCACTTGTTGCACGTTTGTCAAAGCTGGAAAAGACTGTCAATATGGGCAATTTTTCCACTGCCCCAACAACACAAAAAAGCTCTGAATCTGCAAAATCCGAAGGCAAATCACAGGTTAATACAATAGATGCAAAACAGGAAAACACAGCGGATAATCAGTCTGCAGAAAATAAACATCCCTCCCCTGCACAAAATGAGGAAAAAACAACTTCAACAGCTGACGCTCTCCACAACAAGCTGGAGGAAATGAGGAGCAGACTTCACCTTGAGGAAGAAAAGCCGGAGCCGCCCGCAGATCCTCCTGTAGCGCCACCTGCAGAGCCCCAGAGCAGTCCTAACAACAGAACTGCAAGCAGAGCGGTAAACCTTGAGGAACTGTACGCAAACGCACAGCCCTTTATGAGGTGGCAGGAGGTTGTGGAAAATCTGAAGGAATACAGCCGACCGATTGCGGCTTCCTTTGAAAACACAGACGCCTTTGTAAGTGGTGACTATCTGCTGATAGATGCAAAAACCGACATTCCCTTTAATCTGCTTAAAAGAAGTCCGGAGCAAAGGGATAGAATAAGAGATGCCGTTCAGGAAATGACAGGCAAAAGATACAAGCTGGGCCCCTATCACCCACCTGTTAAACAGGAGGTAAAAAAGGACCCGCTGAACGAATTTGTAGATAAACTGAAAAATGAAGGGATTTCCTTCACAGAAGAAAAAGAATAAACACAGAATAATGTGATAGAAAGGAAACTATTATGAAAGCAAGATTACCAAAGAATTACGGCGGCGGTGGCATTGGAAATATGCAGCAGCTTGCACGTCAGGCACAAAAAATGCAGGAGGAAATGGAAGCAAGAACAGCAGAGCTGGAAGCAAAGGAATATTCCGCTTCTGCCGGCGGCGGTGCAGTAAAGGCTGTTGTAACAGGCAATATGGAAGTAAAATCTCTGGAAATCGACCCGGAGGTTGTTGACCCTGATGACGTAGAAATGCTCAGCGATATTATCCTCGGCGCAGTTAACGAAGCCCTTCGAAATGCCGCAAAGGACAAAGAAGACTCAATGGCAGAACTTTCCGGCGGTCTGAATATTCCGGGTATGTTTTAATGGCAAGCTATAATGCAGCACCTCTCCAAAAGCTGATTGAGCAATTCGAAAAGCTTCCAGGCATTGGGGCAAAAACCGCTCAAAGACTTGCATATTTTGTTCTGAATATGCCAAAAACAGAAGCAGAAGATTTTGCAAAATCAATCATTGAGGCAAAGGAAAAAATCAGACATTGCAACATTTGTTGCAACTTCACAGACAGGGACAATTGCCCTGTTTGTATGAGTCACACCCGTGACCACTCTGTAATCTGCGTGGTAGAAAGCCCACGGGATGCAATGGCTATGGAGGCCACAAAAGAATATCGTGGCACTTACCACGTGCTCCATGGTGCAATCTCCCCTCTTAACGGCATAGGTCCCGACAACCTGAAAATCAAAGAACTTCTCAACAGACTTAATAATCAGGATGTACAAGAGGTCATAATGGCAACTAATCCCACAGTTGAAGGAGAAGCCACCGCAATGTACCTTACAAGACTTTTAAAGCCCCTTGGCATTAAAGTCACAAGACTTGCATATGGTATACCTGTAGGTGGGGATTTGGAATACGCAGATGAAGTCACCCTTGCAAGAGCACTGGAGGGCAGAACAGATTTGTAAGCCACAATTTTCACAATTTTCACTTTAACGGATGAAATACTATGAAAGAAAGTACAAAGACAATTTCACAAAACAAAAAAGCACATCACGATTACTTTATAATCGAAAGCTATGAAGCAGGCATTGAGCTCTGCGGAACAGAGGTAAAGTCCCTCCGAGCAGGCAGAGTAAACCTAAAAGACAGCTGGTGTAATATTGTCGACGGAGAAATCTTTGTCAACGGAATGCACATCTCACCATATGAGCATGGCAACATTTTCAACCGTGACCCAATGAGAGTAAGAAAACTCCTTATGCACAAAAGAGAGATAATGAAACTCTTTGGCACAATTCAGCAGCAGGGGTTATCTCTGATTCCAATCAGCCTATATTTCAAGGGAAGCAGAGTAAAAATGCAGGTTGGGTTGTGCAAGGGCAAAAAGCTCTATGACAAAAGAGCCAGCATTGCAGAACGTGACGCCAAACGCCATATTGAAAGAGAATTTAAGGAAAGATATTCATAATAGAGGTACTTTTATGAGTATTTCTTAAATATACTGCCTTGTTAAGCAAGGCACCACTATGGGGGTGTAAAGGTTTCGACGGGGGTTTTGAACCCTAGTAAGCGAGTAGTGGCGCAGGACCGCTTTTAACCTGCAATTTTTAAAATAAACGACAACAATAAAGTTGCCTTAGCTGCTTAACGCAGCTTGTCCGCTTTAAGAATACCACGGCTTAATTCGGGCATCGACCAGTGGTAAATGTGAATCAAGGAGTGTTCCGACCTTGGTCACACATCAGGAACTACCAAGCAGCACAGCCTGTCTGTGGGCGGTGCTGTAAGGGAATGTTAATACACAAACTACACTCGTAGAAAGCTCCGGCAAAAAACCTTCGGACAGGAGTTCAATTCTCCTCAC
>JAFLUK010000102.1 GCA_022508865.1 Oscillospiraceae bacterium
TGAGGTTGCACCAATTTTTATTTGTATTTTCATTTAGATTTTTAGTTTTAATTAAAAACGAACATCTTTAATCAAACTTAATAATTCTTCTCTATTGTTATTTACTTTTTCTTCAATAACCATATTTAGCAGATTATCCAGTGTTTCACCTATTTTTTTACCGTCTGAAATACCGCTGTGAAGTAAATCAGAGCCGGAAATTGCAAGGTCATTAAGGGAATAACACTGGTGGCTACAGATAATTTCGTCAAAGAGCCTGCAAGTATTTTGGTGGTCAATCAGTTTTTCCTCTCTTTTATAATTTGATTGAGCCATTATATCTGCAAGCTGTATGGTCATCAGCAGGGCAAAATTGTCCTTACCGATAATCTTTAGTACCTTTTTAATTTCTACATTATCCGGCTTAAGTCTTAAATCGTGGTAAGTGATTAGAAGAGTTACCTTATCTATAAAGCTGTTAGAAAAACGCAGTCTTTTAAGTATTACTTTTGTCATTGCAGCACTTATTTTCGGGTGACCCTTGTAGTGAGAAACACCATTCTTATCAATTGTTTGAACGATTGGCTTACCGATATCGTGAAAAAGCATTGTTACTCTCAAGATATCAGTATTTTCCACATTCTTCACCGCAGATACAGTATGCTTCCATAGAGTTTTACTGTGATGAGGGTTATTTTGATTGAAATTAAACATTGTTGCGATTTCCGGTACAATAACGGCAAAGACATCTTTAAACCTTCTTAATACATAATCGCACTTTTTGCCACATAATATTTTTACAAATTCTGATGATATTCTTTCCTGTGAAATATTATTCAAAAGTTTCTTATTTGCTGCAATTGCATTGAGTGTGTTGAATTCTATAGAAAATCCGTATACAGAGGCAAATCTTAAGGCTCTCAATATCCTAAGCGCATCTTCTTTAAATCTTGTATCAGGGTCGCCTACACAGCGAATTGCATTATATTTAATATCCTTAATACCGTTAAAATAGTCCACAAATCCCAGTCGTGGATTGTAAGCAACAGCATTTATTGTAAAGTCACGTCTTGCCAAGTCTTTCTTTAAAGAAGTGGTAAATTCAACCTTTTCGGGATGTCTGTTGTCAAGATAGTCTCCGTCAATTCGATATGTAGTAATTTCGTAAACTTCGTCATTCATAACAACAGATACTGTACCGTGCTTAATGCCTGCATCAAAGGTTTTGTAATCTGAAAATACAGACAAAATTTCTTCAGGTTTTGCATTTGTTGTTAAATCATAGTCCTTGGGTTCAAGTTTGAGAAGAATATCTCTTACCGAGCCACCAACAAGATAACATTCAAAACCACTGCTTTCAAGTATATTAATAATATTTACAACATTTTCAGGTAAATTAATCTTCATAACATCAACTCTACACAAATATAGTATTATTATATCATAACAAAATAATTATACAATTACTTTTTAAAATATATTGACATTTTTTTGTCAGAGACATATAATAATCAGACAACTAAATTCACAGTTGAAGGTGATTATTTTGACAGATACTAAGATTGCCTACAGAGTATCCTTTGTGAGCATAGTAGGCAATGTTGCGCTGGCAATTTTCAAAATGATAGCAGGTATTTTTGCAAATTCCGGTGCAATGATTTCCGATGCTGTACACTCATTGTCAGATGTTTTCAGCACAATTATTGTTATTATAGGTGTAAAAATATCTTCAAAGGAGTCTGACAATTCTCATAGATACGGCCATGAAAGAATGGAATGTATGGCTTCCATGGCACTCGCTATCATTCTTTTTCTTACAAGTATTGGTATCGGTTATAGTGGAATTGAAAAAATTATAAACGGCAATTATCAGGGATTATCAAAGTTTGGTATACTTGCACTTATAGCTGCTGTTGTTTCTATTGTTGCAAAAGAACTTATGTATCAATATACTATGCGTAATGCCAAAAAGATTAATTCATCCTCCTTAAAGGCTGACGCATGGCACCACAGAAGTGACGCACTGTCATCTGTAGCCAGCTTAATTGGTATTGGCGGTACAATGATGGGCATAAAAATCCTTGACCCTATTGTCAGCGTTATTATCTGTGTTGTTATTGTAAAGGCTGCTTTTGATATTCTTAAAGAATCTGTTGACAAACTTGTTGACAAATCATGCGACAATGACACAATTATGGAAATGGAAAATATTGTCCGTTCAATTGATGGTGTTCTTGAACTTGACGATATTAAAACAAGACTTTTCGGTAACAAAATTTTTGTTGATATAGAAATATGCGCAGATGGCAATTTGACACTTTATGATGCTCACAAAATTGCAGAAAACGTTCATGACATAATTGAAAATAACTTTAAAAATGTCAAGCACTGTATGGTGCATGTAAATCCAAAATAATTATTTAAAAATTTAGATTTTTATGAAAAATTGTAACACAAATTATATATACAACATCTGACATTTTTAGGCATAAGGAAAGCTCTTACCTTTTGGTAAGAGCTTTTTTAATATTATGTGTGAGGAAAGTTAGAAGTGTAAACATAAGTATGGACAAACCAAAGAAACAAAGCATAATTATAAATGAATAAAAATCAAGCTTAACTATACTAATAATTTTGCTTCCAAATACAAAACCTATTATCAGAGCTATAAATATAAAGGAAACAAGAGATGCTCTTAATTTGTTAAGTGGTAATGAAATTTTCACTACAAGAACAAACAGTGTAAAGGCTGTTATCATAACACACATAGTCTCTGTTACAGGCTTGGATATGCCAAGCGTACTACTGAATATCATTAAAAATACTGCATTCAGCGTTACTGTTACACCGCCAGGAATTGCGCCTGTTATGATATTAAGGAAAAAATTCCCCTGTATTCTGTTGTTATTATATTCCAGCGCCAGGATAAATGATGGAATTCCGATTGTAAGTCCCCCAACAAAGGAAAGCTGGATTGACTCAAATGGATAAGGTACCCTGAAGCACATTACTATTATTGACAACAAAATCGAAAATAAATTCTTAACAAGAAAAAGCGATGCGCTTCTCTGAATGTTCTGAATGGTTCTTCTTCCCTCTGCCACAATATGGGGCATTGAAGAAAAGTCGTTATCTGCCAATACAATCTGGGAAACACACTTTGCGGCTTCGCTGCCTGATGCCATTGCAACAGAGCAATCTGCTCTTTTTAATGCAAGGACGTCATTTACTCCGTCCCCTGTCATTGCGACAGAGTGACCTTTTTCATGAAGAGCAATTACAAGCTTTTCTTTTTGCTGTGGAGTTACTCTGCCAAAGATAGTATATTTTTCTGCGGCTTCTTTTATTTCTTCATCAGAATTAAGTGTGCTGCAATCCACAGCATTATTATAACCATCAATATCAAAATTCTTTGCTATATTTACTATTGTATTTACAGAGTCACCCGAAATTATTTTTATTGTAACATCCTGCTGTTTAAAATATTCCAGTGTTTCCTTTGCATTTTTTCTTAACTTATCCTTAAGGAGGACGTTACAAACAGGAGTTCTTTTATCTCCTTCTATAGATATAAAAGTAAGCACTCTGAATTTTTCTTCATAGTCTTTGACAACCTTTAGTACCTCTGACTCATTTTCATCAAGTATAAATTCTCCTGCACCACATAAAATCTTTTTATTCCCTATTGATACAGATGAGCACTTCTTTTCAGAGGAAAAAGCTTCAAAGCTGTCTGCCTTATTAAATTCACAACCCAAAACATATTCACGAACAGCATTCATAGTACTGTTATAATCAGGGCTGTTATTTGCAAAATCAGACAAAATGGATAACGCCTGATCTTCTGAAATGTTATCACAGGGAATTACATCTTCAACCAGCATTTCATCACAGGTAAGTGTGCCTGTTTTGTCAAGACAAAGCACATCAACCCTTGCTAAAGTTTCTATGCAATATAAATCCTGCACCAATACCTTTTTTCCGGAAAGTCTGATAACAGATACTGCAAGAACAGTACTTGTCAGAAGCACAAGTCCCTCCGGTATCATACCAATCAGTGCTGCAACAGTCTTAACAACAGAATTTTGGAGAGGCTCTTTAATAATCCAAAATTGCTCTGCAAAGAGAAATGCACCAAGGGGAATAAGTATGATTGTAACAACCTTAATGATTTTTTGAATTGTTGTAAGAATTTCAGAATTAATCTTTTTATAGTATTTTGCAGAGTTATTCAGCTTGGATGCGTAGTTGTCGTCCCCAACTGCCGTAACTCTTGCATAACAGCAACCTGAATTCACAAAGCTTCCTGAAAGGAGCTTGTCATTTACAGATTTTGATATCAGCTCACTTTCTCCGGTAAGAAGACTTTCGTTCACAAAGCAATTTCCGGAAATTACAGTACAGTCTGTTGGAATCTGGTCACCTCTGCCGAGGATAATCACATCATCCAGAACAATTTCTTCATTTGGGATTGAAACTTCTTCATTATTTCTAAAAGCCTTGATTGTATTACCTGTAATTATTGACAGCTTGTCAACAGCTTTTTTGCTTCTTATTTCCTGTACTATACCAATAATTGTATTAAAAAAAACAACCCCGATAAAAAGCATATTTTTGTAGGAGCCAACTAAAAAGACTGCAGTTGCAAGAATTATATTTATCAGATTAAAAAGGGTAAATATATTTTTTGCAAAAATTGACTTTAAAGTTTTTTCAGGTTTTGAAGTGTCAATATTAACTTTTCCCTGTTGTTTCCTTAACACAATTTCCTTACTGTTAAGACCAACAATTTCTTTACTTAAATTCATTACGCACCAATTTTTAAAACAGTTTAAAAATTCTTCCACATATCAAGAAAAAATCAAAAAAACTCTCTTATCAATGGGAATACATTTATTTTTAATTTTACTTACCACGTTATTATACAACAATACATGAAAAAATAAAAGTATGGCATATAAAAAAGTGATTATATGAAAAAATTAATTTCAATTTTAATTGCTGTTGTAGCAATTACGGGTACTTTTGCAACAATTGATAATGCTACAGTTGCTATGACTGCAAATGAAGAGGTCAAAAATAAATATGTTCAAATTGGCGGTCAACCCTTTGGAATAAAATTTTATTCCGATGGTGTTATGATAACCAAAATAAGAGAAAATTCACCTGCTGATGTAAGCGGTCTAAAGGTTAATGATATTATTATCAGAATTAATGATGATAATATTAAATCAAATGACTCTGTAAAAAATATTATCGAAAACTGCAATGGCAAGGAAATCAGATTTACTGTT
>JAFLUK010000103.1 GCA_022508865.1 Oscillospiraceae bacterium
ATAAGCTCACAGTATTTAGGCTTTACACTAATCAACACTGATTTCATTTTTCATCACTTCCAACTTTAAGTATTCTGTTTACTTGTTTGTCAAGCCTACGTTCTTTTTCTGTTGTTTCTTTTAACGCTTTTTCGAGTGTTGCACCTCTGTGTATCTCTAATGGGGGAATATCAAGGAGTTTAACAGTCTGACCATCACCATACTTTGAACATATTTCTGTCTTCCATTCCATAAAGGCCTTCCGGGCAGCAATTTCCTGGTTAAGTGCTTCTCCATGCTGGGAAATCACATCATTGGATTTCTTTTCTTCAAGATAACGTAACATATCTTCTGCTAAATACCCGAATTGGTATGGGTTCCCTAATGCTTCTATGATTTCTTTTTTCTTGTATGCGGAAAGTTTTTTGAGAGTTTCAGCTGTTGCTTTACCCATTGTTTTCACTCTCCTTCACTTAAATCAATCTGTAATTTAGCAAGTTCGACAGCCATCTTATACGCTTTAGCGTGTTTGTTATCACCATGTGTCTGGCTGACTTGCTTAATGAAATCATCAACACTCCCATTAAAACAACCGCAATTCACATTTATATCTTTTTCCTCTGTGCAATAAAAGGTAGTTGTATCATTTCTGCTACCAATCGGACCTATTGTTAGAATGTGTTTTTCCTCGAACACCAAAGCGTTACCAGACACTCTAGCGTTACCATACACCCAAGCGTCACCAGACACCAAAGCGTTACCATACACCCAAGCGTTATCAAACACCCTAGCGTCACCATACACCAAAGCGTTACCATACACTCTAGCGTCACCATACACCCAAGCGTTATCAGTCACCCTAGCGTCACCAGACACCCAAGCGTTATCAGTCACCCTAGCGTCACCAAACACTCTAGCGTTACCATACACTCTAGCGTCACCATACACCCAAGCATTGCCTTCCTGCGAAAGATTCCCTTCCTTTTCTATGTAGCCGCCAAGGTCACCTGCCTTTACGTCACCAAAATCAACTAACGCCTTAATTTGATATAACGTTCTGCCTAAAAAGGTTTTTGTGTTTGTTGTTAATTCATATTTTTTCATTTATTTCATCTCCTACGTTATCAATTTCAAAGTATTGTCATTTGTTCGCAAGGCTGTTCTACAACCTCTCGTGGCTTGTACTGCTTGCCAGTGTCTACGTCGCCAAGTTCACTAATAGCAAAGTCGTTACAATTTACAGCTCGGTCAACTCGTTTAAGTGTCTTTTCCTTTGCCGTGCAGTAATAGCAATCTCCACAAATGCAAAAACTACAATACCTACAGTATTTTTTCATTGTGTCATACACTCCTTAAAAAGTTACTGCGATGTTCAGAACTGCGGCGGCAATCCAATAAACAGCCATTTTATATTCTTGATTGAAAACATTCACAATTGAAGCTCCAACGTCAAGAAGGATTAAAACTATCGGAAAAATGTAGGTTGATTTCATCATATACACTCCCCTTCATAAATACCAACCTTTGTGTCCAAACAAAGGCGGTGTTGGTGATAATTCGATTATCTCATTTGTTTTGACATCCGTTTCGTTCCATTTAAACACGAGTATGCCGTTAGATTTTAAAATTCTAAAACATTCTGTAAAACCCTGTTTTAAATCTTCTTTATATGTATCAGGGTGAAGTCGTCCATATTTCTTGGCTAACCAAGATTTTTCTCCGACTTTAATTAAATGCGGCGGGTCAAAGACAACAAGGCTAAATGAATTATCAGGATAAGGAATATTTCTAAAATCGGCCACTACATCAGGATTAACTTCAAAATTGCGACCATCACAAAGGGTATCACAAAATTTTCTGTTATCCATAAAAACAACATCAGGATTGTTTTTGTTAAACCAAAACATTTTGCCACCACAACAAACATCAATTATAGATTTAATTCTTCATCACTCCTATTCATTTTGAGATAAATCGTCAAACATAGAATAATTTTCAAATTCCTCAATGTCGTATGATGTTTTTGTTTCAGCCTTGGCACTGTAAAGGAATTGATTTTCCGTAACCTGCCACCTGTCAGCTAAAGCTTTCCAATCTGCAATTGATTGTCCTTTGTATTTCCACCCAAGAGACTGATAATGATAGAAAAATTTATTGCTGTCAAATGTGTAACCTTTTTTATCGCAATAAGAAATCACTTCGTCAAATTTTGGTGCAGTCTCGGAAGTAGTAGTACTACTACTCTGTATTGTTTTTATCTGTCTTGTTTTATTCTGTCTTGTATTGGTGTCCATTTTTGAACAGGGGTAGCGCTCATTTTTGGACACCCCCTCTGTCCATTTTTGAGCGCTCATTTTTGAACAGGGGGTGTTCATTTTTGACTGCTCATTTTTGGACAGGGGGTGCTCATTTTTGGACATCCATTGAGTGTAATTTTTATTAATACTTAATTCTATTATAGAATTATCATTGCTGGATTTTTGATTAATAATTCCACATTCAAATAAATGCTTTATGGACCTTCTTACGCTTCCATATGGAATTCCTGTTCCTTTAGATATGTAGGTATACGACAGTTGGCGACTTTTTTTGTTATATCCGTATGTTTGATATATTATAAAAAGTATTATCCTGAATTCAGAACCGTTTAAATTCACCCTATACAAGGCTTGTATCAGCTCATTTGCTATTCGTGTAAAACCTTTTTCAAGTTGTGGATTTGCCATTGTAATTCCTCTTATTTTGTGTCGTTAAGTAATTCAATTATTCTTTGTCCTGTTTCTGCTTTACTGCAAAAATAGAACCTTGTGTTATATGTTTTTTCCATAGTGGAAAGTATCTTATATAATCGTTCCCCTGATACGGCCATAGGGGATTTCTTTAGCCTGGGATTTTCCCACTTTCTTACATCTTCCAGGCGTTTAATTTCTTTGCTGTGCTCAATCAAAAAGACAAGTTGAATACCGTATTTCTGTGCCCTTTTTAATTCGTCTGTAAAGCGTTTATGGTCTTGACATACATTGTTGCACAATTCAAGTAAATTCTGCTTTCTGTCAACTGAAATCCGTGCATTATCGAGGCTAATGTAATCACCTACCGGCAATTTAGATACAAAATATGTAATACTACATTTCTCAAAAGTGGCTTTAATTTGCTCTATAGCTTTCTTCTTTTCTCTGCTATCAATCTGTATAGTCAATATACTCTCTCCTTAAATTAGAACGGTAAATCATCTGATGGCAAATCTTTTTGGAATGAAGATAGGGGTACTGTAGTTTGTGTTAAAACAGGCTGTGTAACAGGAGCAGAAAGGATATTATTATTCTGCTGTGATTTACCTTGAGGAAATTCAACTCGTTCAACAACGACCTCATAAAATGTACGGTTATTTCCGTCGTGGTCGACATATGAATTGCTTTCTAATCTTCCCGACAAAACTATGCCATCACCCTTATTAAAGTGTTCATTAATAAATACGGCTGTTTTTTGCCAAGCCTTACAAGGTATGAAATCAACTTTTCTTTCTTCCCCCTGCTTAGTGTATGACCTATTTACTGCAAGATTAAATTGCATATACTCAATGGCTGATGAAGTCACTTTAAGCTCTGTTTCTTTTGTTAATCTTCCTGCCAAAATAATGTTATTCAAAATCTAAATCCCCCAACTGCACCGGTTCCCTCAAAACCTTTGTTATCTTGCAATAGTCACAGCATTCACAGCGTTCAGGAGGAATAAGTCCGTGCTTAATTGCATCATAAAATTGAACATTCTTCTTGAATCGTTCCAATTCTACATCAAGATATTCCTGCGGTATCTGAATAATATTAAGGTCTGTCACCTTTTCTTTTGTAGCTGCGGCAAGAAAGAATGGTAAAGTTTTGCCTGTATTTTGACGGACAATTTCCTGATATACTGCACCTTGTAAATCGTATTGCCAAGCTTCAACCCAATTCAATCTACCCTGTTCAGATTTATAAATAGGCTGAAAATCTTTCATAATCTTTAAGTCAACAATCTTGTCTGTATGATAACTGTCAATCTTAATTTTTACAGGTACACCTTCAATATCTCCTGTCATAATTACCTGTTTATCTCCACCCATATATTCCATAAAAAGGTTGTCCTGCTCTATACGTTGAATTATTTCCTCAGCTTTTCTGTATTCGGCTTTAAGGTCACCCTTTTTAGTGAAAATTTCAGGATTTTTTGCTCTAAAAAGGTCAAGTGTTCCCTCAAAATGTGCATCTACATATGAACCTACAAGCAGGGCCGTAGTCTTTTCTCTCTCAAAATTGCCTGTGACTTCCGCAAGAGCGGAAGCCTGACATTGTTCAAAAGACTTAAATTGGGATACACCCATATATTTCATTTGATTTTCGACACTAAAATAATTTTCATTGTTCAGTAGCATTATTATTTACCTCCTGGACCCTTTTCATAGCACAAGCATAACATAGAGCTTGTCCGTACTTATCTTTGGTGTACTGTGCTGTTTCTTCAACTGTCATTTTCCCAGCAGCCTGAATAGAACCACCACAGCACTCGCACTTAATATCCTGTGATGTAATTCTAGGCAAATACTTTCTAACTCTTAAAGCATCTACAACATCCCCAAATGCCTTGATTTTCTCTACACCAATCTGTATCTGTTTTCCTGTCCAATTTTCTATATATGGAGTTTTAAACAGTTTTGTAATAGTTTTCATATTGGTTGCATTGAGAATCATAGGTTTAGCATTTTCCTTAAAATGACAAACAACACAATTATCTTTTTTACCATCTGTACCTGTTACAGTTTCTTCTCTTATATAATCAATGGTCAATATTATGTCCTGACCATTTTCAATTGAATAAGCACCCAAATAATTAGGGTTTGTAAGTTTCTTCCAATGTGTCATTCTCTACACCTCACAATTCAGTTACAATAAGTTCATCATCATTAGTGGTTCGAGTGGCAATAAACTGTAATCCTTTAGCTTTGCATTTTGCATAAAGACGATTTCTACTTATATCATCAAGTTTTTCCGCACCGTCAATAAGAATAATTTGTAACCCACAAGGGTTGTGAATAGCAATATCCACACATAATTCAAGAAGTTCACCATCAGAGCAATTTGAAATAGGTAGTCCATTAATAAGTGGAATTCCATTTTCCACAGTAAGTCCCTCCACAGGTAAAGTACAATTATTTAAAATTTCTCCGGGTAAATTTCTTGCAAGCTGAATCTTTCTCGAAAATTCTTCTGACTGTTTAGTCAACTCGTTAACCTCAGTTGTCATTGTTTCCA
>JAFLUK010000104.1 GCA_022508865.1 Oscillospiraceae bacterium
AAAAACAGAAATGATGATGCCAAGGGTGAGAGACTACGTAGTTGAGGGCGATATGGCTGTTTATGTATGTCAGTCCTGTGGCGGTGAAATTATTGCAGATGAAAATACTGCCGCTACAAGCTGTCCTTACTGCGACAATCCTGTTGTTATGATGGGCAAATTTGCGGGGGAATTGAAGCCTGACTATGTAATCCCATTTAAGCTTGACAAAAAAGCCGCATTGGAAGGACTAAAGAAACATCTTATCGGCAAAAAGCTTCTTCCAAAGGTGTTTAAGGACGAAAATCATCTTGACGAAGTTAAGGGTGTATATGTGCCATTCTGGCTTTTTGATGCAGATGCAGATGCAAATATCAGCTATAAGGCAACACGTGTTCGTCATTGGAGCGACAGCAAATATAACTATACGGAAACAAGTTATTTCTCTGCGTTCAGAAGCGGTACAATCGGCTTTGATAATGTTCCTGTAGATGGTTCAACACAAATGCCCGATGACCTTATGGAGTCTGTAGAGCCCTTTGATTTTTCACAGGCTGTAGATTTTCAAACAGCATACCTTGCTGGTTATCTTGCAGATAAATACGATGTAACAGCAGAACAGAGCATAGGTCGTGCTAACAGCAGAGTTAAGAAAAGTACAGAAAATGCCTTTCGCAAAACAGTAACAGGATATTCTTCTGTTACACCCACACAAAGCAGTATCAAGCTTTCAAACGGCAAGGCAAAATATGCTCTATATCCTGTATGGCTTTTGAATACAACATATAAAGATGAAAAATATTTATTTGCAATGAACGGACAAACAGGTAAATTTGTTGGCAATCTGCCAACTGACTGGGGTCAGTTTTTCAAGTATCTTGGTATACTAACACCAATATTCGGTGCACTTGCATACTTAATTATTTTTCTCATTAATTTCTTATAATAGGGGGTAGAAGGTAATGAAAATGACAAAATCAATTGCATCAATTTTAATTGCACTTTTACTCTGTGCCATATCAATTATGCCTGCTTTTGCAGAAGTGGAAAGAATGGTTGATAATGCAGACTTGCTTACATCCGACGAAAAATCCGCTATTAGCGACAAGCTGGACCATATTAGTGCGGAACATTTCTGTGACGTAGTTATTGTTACAGTAGATTCCCTTGACGGCAAAACAGCAACTGAATATGCAGATGACTATTTTGACTACAACGGCTACGGCTATGGCAGCGATTATGATGGTATTCTTTTCTTAATAAGTATGGAATACAGGGATTATGCTATATCTACCTGCGGATACGGTATTACAGCCTTTACAGATGCGGGTCAGTCTTATATTATAGACCGGATTAAGTCCTCTTTGAGTGATGATGAATTCTATGATGCTTTCAATGAATTTGCTGATCTTTGTGACGATTATCTTACACAGGCAGATAAAGAAGAGCCGTATGACACAAATAATTTGCCCGCAACATATTTTAAATTATCATGGTTGCTTATAGCTGTTGTTATTGGTCTTATAATTGCTTTGATAGTAGTTCTTGTAATGAGGGGAAGACTAAAGACTGTTTATGCACATGATTCGGCAGATAACTACGAAAGACAAGGCAGTATGAATCTTCGAAACCAAAGGGATTTGTTCCTTTACAGAACCATATCAAAAACCGAAAAGCCTAAAAATACAGGCGGCGGAAGCAGCACACATACAAGTTCCTCCGGCAGAACTCACGGCGGCTCCGGCGGAAAATTCTGATATACAAACTAAAACTAACTACCCAAGACACTGTTTTGGGTAGTTTTTAAACAGATAAACAAAATCAGCGAGTTATGGAAATATCATAACTCGCTGAAATTTTTGTCCCTAGAGATTTAATTTGAATTTAATACAATTTAATTCTTGGAAGGTAAAGGTTGAGGAAGCCTTACATTGAGCCCTCTTTTTTTAGTACAACAGCAACGGTCTTTAACAGAATTTTTAAATCAAGACCGATATTCCACTGATTAATATACTGGGTATCAAGCTTAACAACTTCCTCAAAATCAGTGATTTTACTTCTGCCGCTTACCTGCCACATACCTGTAAGGCCCGGTTTTGTTGCCAGTCTTGCACGGTGGTGAAGTTCATATTTTTCCCACTCATCCAGTGTAGGAGGGCGTGTTCCTACAAGGCTCATATCGCCCTTTAAAACATTAATAAACTGTGGAAATTCATCAAGAGACCAGTCTCTGATAATATTGCCTATGCCTTTTTTTGTAGTGCCGTTAGGGAGTCTTTTGCTGCCGATAATACGGTCATCCCATTCAGCCTTGAACATCATACCGTCAGACATAATGTTCTCTTTCATAAGCTCCTTCTTTTTTTCCTCTGCATCAAGGTACATACTACGGAATTTGTACATTTTGAATTTCTTTCCGTTTTTACCAACACGCACTTGCTTAAAGAAGATAGGTCCCGGTGACTTAATATAAATAATGGGTGCAAGCACAAGATAGAGTAAACCGGTGACAAAACAACCCAAAAGACCGCCTATAATATCAATGAAACGCTTTATAAAAAGTTGGGTAGGAGTGGTAAAGTTAATACTTGTTGTAAGAACAGTGTATGAACCAAGTCTTTCCACAATTTGCTGTTGTCCCATCTTGTATACTGTGGAGTCAATGTTAATGTGGACAACCACACCCATTTCTACAAAGCTGTTTACCAGACTATGGGGGAAAGTGTAGTCCTGTGGCAAATCTATGAAAATCTCGTCTACCCATTCACGGCAAACGTAATTTGCAACATTTTCAAGATTAGCAATTACCTCAAGACCTCTTATGGATTTACCCATCATATCTTTGTCAATAATGGCTATTCCTGCAAGGCGGAATTCTGCGTAGGTGTTATTTTGAATTGATTTAACAACCTTGTTTGCCATATCGTTAGTGGTTACAATAATGAGAGAACGTCTTTTGCTGGCAGGTTTTTTATACCTGATAACCCGCTTCCAGCACATTCTTGTAAAGAGGGAAAGAATGAAGTAAATTCCCCCCATAAAGCAAAGTACAATATTTGAATGATGTTCATTATTATAAAATATGAAAATATAAAATATCAGAATAAGCTCCACCGTACACACATGCTTCACCGTGGCAGCTACTTCTTTATATATTCCTCGTTTTATGACATCCTTTAATCTTTCAAAAAATATAAGTACAACAAAATCAATAAGTATAGTAACTACAGAAATATTTATGTAAGCACTTTTGTTAAAGCGGAAATCAAAGTAACCGCCGATAAATTCTGCCAGAAAGAAGGATGCAAAGACACATACCAAATCCAGAAAAATAAAATCCAGGTGCTTTAAAATTCCGGAATTATTATTTTTATACAAAAAAATCCTCCTCCGATAGATAATTGAGATTACATTAATTAGTAATCTGTGTTGTAAATTGAAGAGTTTCTCTTTGATTTGCTAAAATAGTAAGAGCCCTTGGAGGTCTCAACACTTGGGATTTGTGTAATGATAATACCAAGAATTTTACCGCTGTTTCGTTTTATTGTTGTAATTGCCTTGTTAAGCTCGGGAACGGTTGTCTGATTGTGTCTTACAACCATTACAACACCGTCAGAAAGTCTGATAAGTGGAATTGTGTCAACAACAGGGTTAACAGGCGGTGTGTCAAAAATAATATAATCGTAGATTTTTTCAAGCTCTGTAACAAGATTTTCCATTTCAACACTGGAGAGAAGCTCTGAAGGGTTTGGAGGGATTACACCAAAGGAAATAAAGTCAAGGCTTTCGTTCTCTGTTTTCTGAATAACATCAGAAAGGGAACATTCGTTGTTAAGAAAGTTTGCCAAACCTCTGTCAGATGTAGTATTGAGAACAGTGTGAACAGTAGGACGTCTTAAGTCGCAGTCCACAATAATAACCTTTTTATCAATCTGTTGAGAAAGTGCAATTGCTATATTGACGGAAGTTGTGGACTTACCCTCACTTTTAAGAGGACTTGTAAATACAATTTTTTTACAGCCCTTCTTAATTATGGAATAGGAAAGATTTGTTCTTGCCTTTTTGTAAGCCTCCGATATTTGAAAAATCAGATTTTTTGATTTTTCGTTATTATTCTTTTTAGCCATAATTACTTTCCCTCCTCGTCAGTGTTTTCACTTTTAGCCATCGCTGTAAGCATATTGAGGTTCATTCCGGGCCCCTTAAAATCAGGGATAGCTGCCAGAATGGGAATGTCATCATATTCAGTAACATCAGGGTCGTACTTTATCTTTGCGTCAAAGAATTCTTTAATGAAAATATACGCAAGTGCAAGTACGATACCTATTATAAGTGCAATTAATGTGTTTTTGCTGACATTTGGAGATGCAGGAGCTGAAGGAATTGTTGGATTGTCCACAATTTTCAGGGTTGCATTGTCCTTAAGGTGGGAAATAACTTCAGGAGCAACAGCGGCAACACTGTCGGCAATGATTTTTGCCTCTGTAGGTGAGTTTGCAACAACGGACAGTGTGAATGTCTCGGTTTCAGTTGAATTGTCATATATCATCATATTGCTTAGCTGAGCAGCAGTATATTTGTTGCTGAGGTTTGTTGCAATCTTTTCATAGAAAGAATTGGTATCAAGCATCTCAATATATGTGTCAACAAGATCCTTTGCATAGTTATGAGAACTTAAATCGTTGTAAGAGCTCATTCCTGTGGTGTAATGAGTATCCACATAAAGCTTCATGGTGGAGATATATGTTTTTTGGATAAAAAGCTTGGAATATCCGAAAGCTGCTATACCAAAAACAATTGCAGTAACTATTACAATCCACAAGCTTCGTTTAATTACCCCAAAAATATCTTTCAAAGATATTTCAATTTCTTTTTCGTTATCCATTTTAAAAAACCTCGTTTACAAATTTTCATGTAGAAGGCTATATAAAGCAGAAACATGAATACAATCATTCTACTACATAATACGCTTAAAAGCAACAACGGGGGGTGTATTTCCTTAAAATTCTACTATTTTAACAAATCAAGGTTATTTCAATAAATGTTTTTTATAATTTTAAAAAAACAGAAAGTAAATACCTGTGCAAAAAAGTAGAATTATTGGGAGTTTTGAGACAATCAATTACAAAACTGTCCATAAATCGACTGTTACTTTCAAGGTGTTTTCCAAATTTTTTCATAAAAGTATGCGTATAATTACTTTACAAATAAGAATGTATGTGGTAAAATTAAAGACGTATGTAGGGTA
>JAFLUK010000105.1 GCA_022508865.1 Oscillospiraceae bacterium
CAGATACTCTCCGCTTGGCGCTGTTTGAATGAGCCTGACTGTTATCCATTTGTTAGTCAGTTTTTCAGCGTCAAAGGTCCTGTTCTCTGTGTTAAAAATTTCAACAGAAAATTCAGAAGCTATGCACCCGCCAAATTTTAGACTTGTTTCATCGCAAATTGATTGCTTTAGTTTCATACTTTCGGCCGTTATGTTGTCCTCTGTAATGCTCTCTATGCTTTTATCTACAAAGTCAATAATCAGTGTGGTATACATTAATTCATCAATTAGCTTTTTCTTTTGTAAATCAGTCAATATACCACACTCCTTTAATACTCAATCAAAGTAATTGTTATTGCACTGTAATTGATATTGTTTTTGGTGATTGTTTTTATAGTGTAGGTTGTGTCAGGTATGTAGGCGGTCATAGTACGATACTTCAACAGTTCGTCGTCCCAGTAGGTTACTTTAAGTTTGCGCTGGCTGGTATTGATATAAGCTGACTTCAACAGGTTTTGGATTTCTTCAAGCTGCGACAAGTCAAGAGCAACAGTATTGAAAGTCACCTTGGTTTTGTAGTTTGGAGAAGTCACTCTATGCAAAGTATTATTACTGTCACGATAAGCCTTTACTTCTGTTCTCTGCAAAGGTGTTGACTGATATGTTTCCTTGGCTATAAGCCCATGCGGGAAATACTTTTTTATCTTTGGAAAGTAAAGTAAATATCCTTTAAAATTGCTCATACAGTCCCCCTTTTAATATGCAAATGCAGAAGTACCACAACGCTTTACATTTGCTTTGTCGTGCTTAACTACAGATTTATAAACAGCCTCACCATCTAAATTGATAGTAAGGTTAATTTCGCCGTTGCCTGTGGTAAAACCACCCTCTGCAAAGGCTTCTTTAACAGCTTGCTTGATTGTTGACAGTGGCGAAACAACTTCGGGCTCCCTTTTGTTATCACCCAAAATTGCCATAAACTCACCATAGCTTGCAGGGACAACTGTACCTGTAGCAAGTTTAGGTATAAGTGGTGGCTCATCCGGCATAGAAAATTCCCGATCACAACCGAATATATCCCCTATAAATCCCGCTATACCGCCAATGCCGTTTATAATACCTGAAACAACAGTGTAAATACCGCTCCATAGCAAATTAAGTCCGTCAATAATCAAATTAATTACACCTTTAACAATGGACCATATTCCGTCCCATATACCTTTGAAGAAACTTTTAATACCCTTCCACGCTTTTTTAAAATCTAACGAGAATACACCTGTAATAAAATCTAAAAGTCCCCCCAATGCGTCAAATATGCCTGATATAACACCCCCTACAGTTTCAAAAACTGTGTCAAACACCCCTTTAACAGCATTAAAAACATTAACAAAAACAGGTTTTAAAGTTTTAATCAGCCAGTTAACCACCGGTGAAAGAAAATTATTCCAAACTGTTGAAATTGCGTCACACAATTTACCAAAGAATTTCAAAACAGAGTTAAATATAGGCTTTAAAAATTTTCCCCAAGCTGATTTGGCAACACCAACAATAAAATCCCAAGCTGGTTTTATCCACTCATTAAAAACATTCATCATAGTGGTACCTATGTTTGTGAACATTTCGCATACATTTTCAAATATTGAAGAGCCTCCGCCGTCACCATTCCACCAATCGGAAATAATTGTGCCTATATCCCCAAAAATATCACCAACCAGATTGGCTACGTCACAGAACATCAGCTGAATATTATCAAACATTTCTGTAATGGTTGCTTCGTTATCAACCGCCCAATCAGCAATAACATCTGTACTTATTCTAAAAGCGTCCGACACTACCGTACCGATTGATATCCCAAATGTAGTAAAATTGCTTAATAAGTTTGAAATGGACTTTTTCACTTTTGGTCGCATTTTATCAATAGACTTCCCCATTGAGCCAAAAACACTGTCATAAAGTTTTGAAATATTATCAAAACCGGTAGCAAAATTGTCAGAAACATTGTCAATATATTTAACAATTCTACTCTTATCTTTATTTAGCCACTTTGCAATACCGCCTGATAATGTTTCAAACTGTTTGCCTGAAACTGAAATCCAACCACCTATATACGACCCTAATGCATCAAAAGCCGACTTACCAACTTTTTGCAAACCCTTAAAAGTAGCTTTTGCTATAGGCTGTAAATCACTGAAAATAGATTTAAAGTTATTGCCAATATTAGACCAATTGACACTATCAATTCCCTTTTGTATCTTGTCTACAAACTTGTCAAGGCCACTATTCTCGTATAGATTTTTCAAGCATTTTGATAGTCCGTCTGTTATGCCTTTTGAGGTCTTATCTGCAACTTGTTTTCCTGCCTGGATTCCTGCATTATTTGCCGCATCAACTGTATTTCCGCTTGATGTGTCGGCTGTGGTATTATCTTGAAGAACATTTAGTTCATCATAGCTTGCAAGTCCCTTATCAATTTCTTTATTGGTTTTCTTTACCGCCTTTGTAAGGTTATTTTGTGCATTTGTACTATCCTCAATGTTACTGGTAATATCACTGGTGCTGTCTGCAACACTGCTATAAACAGCAGCACTTGAATTACTATCACCAAATATTTTTTTAGTAACTTCTTCAAGCCAACTTGCCATTTCACCTAGTTTACCAACAATCTTACCCAACACACTCAACATAGGCGTAAGCACATTGTTAATACACCGTCCGAGTATTTCAGTAACGTCACCAAAATTATTCTTGACTTGTTGCAATTGACCCGCAGGCATACTGGCAATAGCCTTGTTCATTTCACCTACATTATCAGTTATTACCTGTGCAAGAGTAGCCGCCTTTTCTTCCTCTGTGCCGTATTTAAGAATTTTTTCCTGTGTTTCATCAAAGGTAATTCCTACACGTGTTAATGCAGAAGCCTGTCCCTGCATAGCCTTACCCATTAAGTTACCGATATTTTTCATACTTTCGCTGGTAACATTCACACCATTTTGTTGAACAGCAAGGTTATTCATAGCAGGAATAAGTCTTTTTAGTGCCGTATCAGTTTTAAGGAATGTTGCCAACTGTTGAGCACCTGAAAGCTGCACTTCGTCACCTACGACACCTAAAGCTTGTTGAGCAGAAGCGAGTTTTTCAATACTCTTTATATTAGCGTCTGTTGCACCCATTCGCTGTTTCATAACAGTAGTTAATTTAGTTTCAGCTTCAATCTGTATGTCTGCGTTTTCTTTGGCTTGTTTACCCAACTGTACTAACTTTCTAACACCAAAGGCAGCACCTATAGCAGAGCCTAACTTTATTAGTTGTGACGTGAAACCTTTTAGGTTATTGGACATGCTCCTTGTGTCTTTATTAAAGCCTGTAGTATCTATTTTCGTATCAAAATTCAAATATCCATCAACAGCCATATAATTCCCCCTTTCTTTAAAAATGGGTATAAAAATAGCGTACACTCCGTAGAATGTACGCATAAGAACAGCCACCCTTTTGGGAGCGGCTAAAAATATTAACCAATTATGCTATTAACAAAGTCAAGTTCTTCTTGTTCTTCCGCTGTCAGCTTGTGCTTAAGGTCAACAAGTTCTTTGTGGTCGTTATAAAATTCTGTCTCCCATTTTTCCAACTTCCTTCCCTTTGCTTTTTTGGCACGGATATTCATAACACTTGAGTATAAACCTTCGCCTACCTCATTAAATAATCCAAGAAAAGACCACCAATGCAAGTATTCAACGGCTCTCGTTTCACACCCAGCAACCTTGTTAAGTGCAGGGAAGATTATGCTTTCATCTTGTTCCCAATCAATAATTTTTTTAGGAGCTTTCCTGGATTTTGGCATATCACCTCCATCAAGAAACCACATAGCTTGTTTTATTGCTTGTCGATAATTATGCGGAATTTCAATATAAAGACACTCTACACATACCATTGCCTTTTCATAATCGGATAATTCAGGGTCATTGTAGGCTTGAAAAATCAGCAGGGCAACACGAAAATCAGAACGTATTTTGTATTCTCTGTTTTCAACTTTAAGGGTGGTCGGTAATAATCCTATCACTTTTTCACCTGGGAAGTATACTTTTCAATACGCTTGTTAGCCTTTTCTTGCGCGGATATAATGTCATGTTCAATGATAGGCACAATAGCATTAAGAAAGTTTTCGTAAATGGCATTACCACTGCCACATACAGATAAACAGTTAGTCGCACCAAAAGCCTTATCCGCTATCTTATCACCAAATATATAATCAATTTGGTTGCGGATTTCTCTATCAGTTTCAACAAACAGTTTGTTTATGTCGTCCTCATTATCAATGGTCCGTTTTTCGTAATCTTCTGCAACTGCCTGTATGTTAATCATTGCTTTTTTGATACGGTCAACAATTGCGATATCGCTGGTATTAAAGGTAATTACACAATTTTCATCACCATTAATAACATAGCTTTTTTTACCATTGTCATAGTTAATTATGTTCATAGGTTATCCTCCTAATTATGTAGATGTCTTTGCAGTAAAAGTAGGCACTTTATCTGTAACGGTTGCTGTGCCCTGTTGACGATTACCACAGAAACTAATGTTAAATGGAATATTTACACCGCCCTGCGGGCCACCATAGGACTGTGGTTTAATAATACAATCTTCCTGCCAAGCCTTGTAAGGGCCTGCTTTAGCATCCATAATAACTTCAAGTACTTTAGTTTTGCAGTCGTCACCTGTTAGACGGTTCATTGCTATGTTAAGGATGGGTTCATAAATACTATCATCAGTGTTGGCATAATAGGTTTCTGCACTTATACTAGGTTCATAACCATTGTCATTTGTTACAGTTTCGTCAAGGATATTCTTTACAGTTTCTGTGTCCGGGTTAAGTTCCACACTTAAATCCGCAATATCCTTACCTATTAAAAACCACTTTGGAGTTGTACTACCCATACTAGCGTCAATATAGTGTAAAAGATAACTTCTTTTTAACTTGCCTACTGTTGTGTTTTGTGTTTCTCCTGACATAATAATTTCCTCTCTTTCTAAATGTTAATTTCGTAATCTGCACTTATTTGCAGTTGATATAATACACCATCATTTAAATTGCCCTCAGGCACACTGTAAAGCATACCATTGGCACAGGTTAACCTTATAAGTTCCCCTGTTTTTTCTTCGTCACCAACATTGGCGGTTATTTTCTGTCCCTGCACCTTGCTTTCAAGGTATAGTTGCAAGTCAAGCA
>JAFLUK010000106.1 GCA_022508865.1 Oscillospiraceae bacterium
GTCGCCTGTTTCCCATGCAATGAGAGAACCCTGATGACGAGTGATAATATCCCCCTTCCATGGTTCATATCCGTCAAACACATGGTTCATAATGCCGTTGCCGTTTGTATCTGTGAGAAATTCAGGTCTATATCCCATAAGACCACGAGCAGGAATACGAAATTCAATGTGGGTTGTACCGCCGCCGTTTGTATGCATATTAACAAGCTCGGCCTTTCTTGAGCCCAACTTCTCCATTACCGCACCTACATATTCGTCGGGAACCTCTATCATAAGGACTTCAATAGGCTCGCACTTTACGTCGTCAATAATTTTTGTGATAACCTGTGGACGTGAAACCTGAAATTCAAAATCCTGTCTTCTCATTGTTTCTATAAGTATAGAAAGGTGAAGTTCTCCTCTGCCCGATACTTTAAAAGTATCTGCTGAATCCGTTTCTTCCACACGCAAAGCAACATTTGTTTCGATTTCTTTGAATAGTCTGTCCCTTAGGTTACGTGAAGTTACATACTTGCCCTCTTTGCCTGCAAATGGTGAATTATTAACAATAAAATTCATTGTAACAGTAGGCTCATCTATTTTTATAAAAGGAAGAGGTTCAACACAATCATAAGAGCATAGTGTTTCGCTGATATTGATTGTATTTATACCGCTGATACATACAAGATCACCAATGGTTGCCTCCGGTGTTTCTACTCTGGAAAGTCCCTGATACTGATAAAGCTTCTGAATTTTTACATTTCTTCGGCTTCCGTCAATACCGCAAAGAACTGCTCCCTGTCCTGACTTTACTGTACCTCTTTCAACTCTGCCGATACCGATTCTGCCAACATAATCGTCATAGTCAATGTTAGAAATAAGTATTTGCAGTCCTCCGTCGGGGTCACCCTGTGGAGCAGGGATTTCCTCAACGATTTTTTTAAAGAGAGGCTCCATATTATCGTTAGGTGTGTTGGGATCAAGTGTTGCAAAGCCTGCCTTTGCGGAAGCATATACAACAGGGAATTCTATTTGGTCTTCATCTGCTCCAAGCTCAATAAACAAATCAAGAACTTCATCCACAACCTCCTCGGGGCGTGAACCGTCTCTGTCAATTTTATTAACAACTACAAGAGGCTTTTTCTTGAGTCCCAATGCCTTTTTTAAAACAAAACGAGTCTGGGGCATACAACCCTCAAATGCGTCAACAACAAGAAGTACACCGTCAACCATTTGGAGAATACGTTCAACCTCACCGCCAAAATCTGCGTGACCGGGAGTATCTACAATATTGATTTTTGTATCGCCAAACATAACAGAGGTTGTTTTTGAAAGGATAGTAATTCCTCTTTCTCTTTCCAAATCATTACTATCCATAACTCTTTCTTCTACAACTTCGTTTGTTCTGAATGTGCCGCTTTGCTTAAGAAGCTCATCAACAAGTGTTGTTTTGCCGTGGTCAACGTGGGCAATTATTGCAATATTTCTTAAATTATCTTTTGCAACCATTGTATCATTTCCTTCATTTGTTTAGTTTTTAGCTAGTTATTGATTATATCACACAGAATTCAGAAATACAAATAAAAACGCAATTACTGTTATTTTGTTAAAAAAAATAAAAAATATTACCCTATATTTGGGCATTAATAAACTATTTTGATATTAATTTAACATTGATATAAGTTTAAAAATATTGTATAATATAAAAGTATATTAGAATTATTATACTTTGAAGTTGTAATTACGAGCTATAATTACAAGAAAATTAATAAGAAGGAGAAAAGAGAATATGGGATTTACACTTGCAGAAAAAATCATTAAGGAACATATTGTTGACGGCGAAATGATTAAGGGCACTGACATTGGTCTTAAGATTGACCAGACTCTTACACAGGACGCTACAGGCACAATGGCTTATCTGGAATTTGAGGCTATGGGTGTACCGAGAGTAAAGACAGAGAAATCTGTTGCCTATATTGACCACAACACACTTCAGACAGGCTTTGAAAATGCAGATGACCACAGATTTATTCAGTCTGTTTGTAAGAAGCATGGTATTTACTTTTCAAAGCCGGGCAACGGTATTTGTCATCAGGTTCACCTTGAACGTTTTGGTAAACCGGGTAAAACATTAATCGGCTCTGACTCCCACACACCTACAGGCGGCGGTATCGGTATGCTGGCTATGGGTGCAGGCGGTCTTGACGTTGCTGTTGCTATGGGCGGCGGCGCTTACTACATAACAATGCCAAAGATGGTAAAGGTTAACCTTACAGGCAAGCTTAATCCATGGGTTGCTGCAAAGGATATTATTCTTGAGGTGTTAAGAATTATGTCCGTTAAGGGCGGTGTGGGCAAAATTGTTGAATACGGCGGAGAAGGTGTTAAGACACTTTCTGTTCCCGAAAGAGCAACAATTACAAATATGGGCGCCGAACTTGGCGCTACAACATCTATCTTCCCATCTGACGAAATTACTCTTGAATTTTTAAAGGCTCAGAACAGAGCTGAAGATTGGGTTGAACTTACACCTGATGAAGATGCAGTTTATGACGAAGTTATTGACATTGACCTTTCTACACTGAAGCCAATGGCTGCTTGTCCTCACTCACCTGACAACATTAAAACAATTGAAAGTCTTGCAGGTCAGACAGTTGACCAGATTTGTATCGGCTCCTGCACAAACTCATCCTACAGAGATTTGATGACAGTTGCACATATCCTTAAGGGTAAGACAATTGCAGAGAATGTTTCTTTGGCTATTGCACCGGGCTCAAAGCAGGTATTTAATATGCTGGCTCTTAACGGCGCACTTGGTGATTTGATTGCCGCAGGCGCAAGAATTCTTGAATCTGCTTGCGGTCCATGCATTGGTATGGGTCAGTCACCAAATTCAAAGGGTATCTCTTTAAGAACATTTAACAGAAACTTCCTTGGACGTTCAGGAACAAAGGACGGACAAATTTATCTTGTATCTCCCGAAACAGCAGCTGCTTCTGCACTTACAGGTGTATTTACAGACCCTACAACACTTGGTGAGGGATATAGTGTTGAAATGCCTGAAAAGTTCCTTATTAATGACAATATGGTTATTGCTCCTGCTACAGTTGAGGAAATGGACAATATTGAAGTACTCCGAGGTCCAAACATTAAGCCTTTCCCTGAAACTACTCCGCTGGAGGAAACAATTAACGCTACCTGCGCATTAAAGGTTGAGGACAACATTACAACCGACCACATTATGCCTGCAGGTGCAAAAATTCTTCCACTTCGTTCAAATATTCCCGCAATTTCACAGCATTGCTTTACAGTATGTGACGCAGAATTCCCAACCAGAGCAAAGGCGCTTGGTTCATCAATCATTGTTGGCGGCGCTAACTATGGTCAGGGTTCTTCAAGAGAACACGCAGCTCTTGCTCCGCTTTATCTTGGTGTTAAGGCTGTGCTTGTTAAGTCATTTGCAAGAATTCACAGGGCAAACCTTATTAATGCAGGTATTCTTCCTCTTGAATTCTGTAACGAGGCTGATTACGACAAGATTTCTCTCAACGACGAGATTACTATGCCTGATGTTAAGACAATTATTGCTAACGGCGGTGACGTTAAGATTGTCAACAAAACAACAGGTGAAGAAATTATGGCAAAGTGTGAGCTTACAGACAGAACAAAGGCAATTATAATAGCAGGCGGTTTACTTAACTATACAAAAGAAAACAGCTGATTCACTTAATAAATAATGAAAACCTGTTACAATGGCGTATCAGACAATATTTCTGTACCATTCGGCAGGTTTTCTTACATTTAATATTATACAAAAGGAGAATGTAACAATGGCAAAAATTCCTATGACCACACCACTGGTTGAAATGGACGGCGACGAAATGACAAGAATCATATGGAAGATGATTAAAGATATTCTTATCACACCATATGTTGATTTAAAGACAGAATATTATGACCTTGGTCTTGAACACAGAAATGAAACTAATGACCAAGTTACAGTTGAGTCAGCAGAGGCTACAAAAAAATACGGTGTTGCTGTTAAATGTGCTACTATCACACCTAATGCTGCAAGAATGACTGAATATGATTTGAAGGAAATGTGGAAGTCACCTAACGGTACTATCAGGGCAATTCTTGACGGTACAGTATTCCGTTCACCTATTATTGTTAAGGGTATTACTCCATACATTCCAACATGGAAGAAACCAATCACTATTGCAAGACACGCATATGGTGACGTTTATAAAAATACAGAAATGATTGTTGAAGGAGGCTCAAAAGCTGAACTCCTTGTTACAAAGGCAGACGGCACAACAGAAACTTCCCTTATTCACGAGTTTAAGGGCGATGGTATTATTCAGGGTATGCACAACCTTGACGACTCAATCGGCTCCTTTGCAAGAGCTTGCTTTAACTATGCTCTTGATTTGAAGCAAGATATCTGGTTTGCTACAAAGGATACTATCAGCAAGAAATACGACCACACATTTAAGGATATTTTTCAGGAAATATTTGATAACGATTATAAGGAAAAATTTGAAGAAGCAGGTATTGAATACTTCTATACTCTTATTGATGACGCTGTTGCAAGAGTTGTTCGTTCAGACGGCGGTTACATCTGGGCTTGTAAAAACTATGACGGTGACGTTATGAGTGATATGATTGCCACTGCATTCGGCTCACTTGCCATGATGACATCTGTACTTGTTTCTCCTGACGGCATTTATGAATATGAAGCTGCACACGGTACAGTTCAAAGACACTACTACAAGCACTTAAAGGGTGAAGAAACTTCTACAAACAGTGTTGCAACTCTCTTTGCCTGGACAGGCGCCCTCAGAAAAAGAGGCGAACTTGACGGTAATAAGGCACTTTCTGACTTTGCTGACAAGCTGGAGCAAGCTACAATCAAGACTATTGAAGACGGAGTAATGACAGGCGACCTCTATCTCCTGTCTACACTTGAAAATAAGAAGAAAGTAAACACAGAAGATTTCTTGGTTGCTATTAACGATAGACTTAAGGAAATCCTCTAATTAGTTGAAAGGACGGCATAAAGGCGTGCCAAAGAATAACAAAATTTCAATGTCTGTTATCAGGCGACTTCCAAGATATTATAGATTTGTCTGTGAATTGTTTGACAAGGGCGAAACAAGAATCAGTTCGGGTAAGCTTGCCGAG
>JAFLUK010000107.1 GCA_022508865.1 Oscillospiraceae bacterium
GCTACCTCCACCTTGGCAAGGTGGCGCTCTACCAGATGAGCTACATCCGCAAATGCACCATTGAGCATCTCAACACCACCATTATAACAATCATTTAAAATATAGTCAACTACTATTTTCTTCTAAAGTATTTATTTTTTTCAATATATTTAGTATAATATGAGATATAATGTATAAATACATATTAAAAATCAGGAAAGGACGGTAACACCATTGTCTATAAAGCTAAATCTCGGCAATTGGGGAGGAATTTTTCCACTGCCCAATATTGTTGTGGATAAATATATAAAGCGTGTTTCATCAGACCAGCTAAAAGTTCTCATGTATATGTTCAGACATTGCGAAGAAGTTTTAAATGAAGGTTCTGTCGGGAAAGCTGTTGGTATAAAAAATGAAGATGATGTAAAAGATGCTGTCCAATTTTGGATTAATGAGGGAATTATTACAAAAGAGGGAGAAATTCCTGCCTCTTCTGCACAACAAGAAAGTGATAATACTGTTGCAATATCAGATAATAATTCTTATACAGAAATAAAAGAAAAGAAAAAGCCAAGACCATTATCCAGAGCACAAAAGCCCGACAGTATTTTTGTAAGTGAACGTCTTACCAACAACAAAGAGCTTTCTGCACTTCTTAACGAAGTTCAGCTTATTTTCGGAAAACCCATTTCCGGTGGAGATACTGCAACGCTTGTTATGCTTCACGAAACAGACGGACTCCCTTGCAATGTTCTTCTTATGCTTGTTCAGTATTGTCATTCAATCGGCAAGGGAAATATGAGGTATATTGAAAGGGTAGCTGTTCAGTGGGCGGCAGATGATATTATTACCATTGAAAGAGCAGAAAAGAAAATTAAGGATATGGAAATGTATGGTGAAGCCTGGAATACAGTTGCAAGAATTTTTGGGATACAAAATTCCGGCTCACCCACCAAAGCCCAAAAAGAAAATGCCAATCGCTGGCTGAATCAGTGGGGTTTCAGTGAAGAAATGTTGAGAGAAGCCTATGAAAGATGTGTAAACACAAAAAATACCTTTAATATTACATATACAAATGGCATTTTAAAAAATTGGAAAAAGTACAATATTAGTTCTTTGAAAGAATTAAAAGACTTTGAAGATAAAAAATCCACTACAAACAAACAAGGCAAAAGCCGTCAGCAAGTATCTTATGATATTGAAGAATACGAAGAATTCAGTATGTTTGATTGATCAATATAAATGATTTTGAGGTTATTATGGCATATAGCAGTAACATAAATTTAAAAGCAGACGAAATTTTAAATCAAAAAAGATTAAGGGCTTTGGACAAGCAGGATAAAGTAAAAGAAAAGTTGTTTAAAGAAATTCCACGCTTGCAGGAGATAGAACAGGAACTGTCCTTAATCGGGGCAGAAGCGGCGAAGGCTGTAATTATGGGAGGTTCAGCAAAAAAGACTACAACATCCCTTGCAGAAAAAAGCCTTGCACTTCAAAAGGAAATGCGTACAATCCTTTTTATGCATGGATATGATGAGGATATTCTTGAGCTTCATTATGAATGTGAAAAATGCAAAGACACAGGCAGATACGACGATGAAACAGGCAGAACAGTATACTGCGATTGCCTGAAAAAGCTCCGTGCAAACCTTGCCTGCGAGGAGCTTAACAAGGTATCTCCGCTGTCGCTGTCTACATTTGACAGCTTTAGTCTTGATAATTACGATATGGATATTCAGCAGGGCTCCATCACCTCTCCATATGACAGAATGAGCAAAATCTTTGACTATTGCAAAAGATACGCAAAAGATTTTGGCACTGATTGTCCAAGTATTATGATGAGAGGTGCAACAGGGTTGGGTAAAACTCACCTTAGCCTTGCCATAGCAAATGAGGTAATAAAGAAAGGATTTGGAGTTGTTTATGTTTCAGCTCCAATGATACTTTCAACACTTGAAAAAAGTCACTTCAAATATGCCTATAAGGAAGAGGACGAAGTTTTAAATACACTGTTAAACTGTGATTTGCTTATTCTTGATGATTTGGGAACAGAGTTCCAGACAAATTATTCAAAGAGCACAGTTTACAATATTTTCAACACCAGACTTTTAAATAAAAAACCAACTATAATGAGTTCTAACCTCACCTTAAAGGAAATGGAAGAAATGTATACACCAAGGTTTGTTTCACGAATAATGGGGGATTGCGCAAAGCTGGACTTTTTGGGAAACGACTTCCGTAAACCGAGAAAAGGGTAATCTAAAAAATGAATAAAAAATAAGAGCAACAGTGTTTTGTAACATCGTTGCTCTTTTTATATGTAGTTATTACTTTCCTCTGCGCATACCTGTTAGGTCAGAAATCAATATACAGCCTGTTGTACATTCTCTTGCGCAAATGCCAAAATCCTCACATGAGGGGCACTTTAAATAGTCAATAACAGCAAGGTTATCTACAATGCTGATTGCACCTGAAGGACAAACCTTAACGCACTTTCTGCAACCAATACAGCCGCTTGTGCAAGCCTTTCTTGTCACAGCTCCCTTATCTTTGTTGCTGCAAGCAATAATAACTTTTTCATCATCATCAATAAGAGATATAAGACTGTTAGGACAAGCATCCTTACATAGTCCGCAGCCAACACACATTCTTGTGTTTATGTGGGCTATTCCGTTTTCAATACAAATAGCGTCATTGGGGCAAACCTTTACACAGTCGCCAAGACCCATACATCCATAAGGACATTCACCTTTGGAACCAAAAATCATTTTGGCTGCAGTACAACTTTCAATTGCACTGTATTCCACTCTGTCCTTTGTATAGTTACAGTCACCTGTGCAGTGAACAACAGCCACTTTCTCAACAACGTCCTCAAAATCAACACCCAAAATTTCGCTGATTTTCATTGAAGTTGCGGCACCTCCGGGAATACAAAGATTTGTTTTTTCTGTTTCTCCCTCTGCAAGAGCCTTTGCATAACCGTCACAGCCTGCATATCCGCAGGCACCGCAGTTTGCACCGGGAAGACATTCCCTTATTACAGGAATTTTTTCGTTTTCCTTAACAGCCATAATTTTTGAAGCAACAACAAGCACCACTGCACAGATTAAGCCTATTATTGCAACAGGTATAACCGCAGTCAGAATTTCAGTCATCATTGCACACCTCCGTTACCCAAAGAGATTTTCAATTACTCCCGAAAATCCCAAAAAGGACAGGGAGGTGATTGAAGCCGCAACCAAAGTAACAGGAAGACCTCTGAAAGCCTTTGGTATGTCAGCACCCTCAATTACAGAACGAACTCCTGCAAACATAACCATAGCAAGGAAAAATCCAAGGCCGCTGCCCAAAGAGTTTATCATAGCTTCTGCAAAGGTGTAGCCTTCATCAATATTCAGAATTGTAACGCCGAGTACAGCACAGTTTGTTGTAATCAGTGGAAGATATACTCCCAAAGATTTGTGGAGAGAGGGAATATATCTCTTTAAAATAATTTCAACTAACTGAACAAGTGCCGCAATTACAAGAATAAATACAATTGTCTGTAAATAGCTGAGATTATGTGGTGTCAAAAGATAGGTTTGAATAGGATATGTAACCGCAGTAGCCATCATCATAACAAAAATAACGGCTATGCTCATACCTGTTGCCTGATTCAGCTTTTTAGAAACACCAAGAAAAGGACAAATGCCTAAAAACTTTGTAAGTACATAGTTGTTTATAAATACCGCAGAGAGCAATATAATTACAAATTTTGTCATACCGCATCCTCCTTGCTTTCACAGGCGGTTTTGCCGCAGATTGCCGCAGAGGGACAGCCTGCACAGCCAAATGATTTTTTGCTGTTTTTGCCCCCTGTTATCTTTGCTACAATGGCCATGAGAATACCGAACACAAGAAATCCGCCCGGCGCCATGGTCATAATTGAAATATTGTTATCAATAAGGAAAGGAATTTCAAATCCCATAAATGTACCGCTTCCAAGGGTTTCTCTTATTGTTGCCATAAGGAAAAGCGCAAGTGTAAAGCCAAGCCCCATTCCAAGTGCGTCAACAGCAGAGTCAAAAACCTTGTTTTTATTTGCAAACATTTCTGCTCTGCCAAGGATAATACAGTTAACAACTATCAGCGGCAGGAAAATTCCCAGTGATTTATCCAAAGCAGGCGCAAAAGCTTTAACAAGCATTTGTACCATTGTAACAAAGCCTGCAATAAGTACAATATAGCAGGGAATACGTACCTTATCAGGTATAATGTTACGAAGAGCAGAAATTACTATGTTTGAACACAAGAGAACTACTGTTGCAGCAGCGCCCATACCAAGTGCACTTGTTACACCTGTGGATACTGCCAGAGTAGGGCAAGTGCCAAGCACAAGCATAAGTACAGGATTTTCCTTGATTATACCCTTTAGAAAATTATCCTTTAGCGTCATCATTCTGCCTCCTTTACTATGTTGTAGGCTTCAAAAGCCTCTTCAATTGCATTCTTATATGCCGTGGAAGAAATTGTCGCACCGGTTATAGCATTAACCTGATTCAGTGTATCTTCATTTTTTCCGCAGTATTGACTTTTGTACGGGTCCTCGGCTGTCTTTGAGCCAAGACCGCTTGTTTCGTTATGGGAAAGTGTTTTACACTGCTCAATAGTACCGTCGGATTTAATACCGCAAATCAACTTCATATCTCCGCCGTAGCCTTTTGTAATCAGTATAAATACATAGCCTGTGCCGTTTGCAGCACGGTATGCCTCGCTTACCATTTCAGGACAATCGTCAATCTTTACCTCTTCAAAGCTGTCCGCATCTGTCAGTACCTGGGACATTGCCTCCTGTGTAGCTTTTTTTTCTGCCTCTGAAATGATTGGAGAAGTAATTTGATTAATATAGGCAAGAAGTGCAGTTACAACAAGACAAATACACACAAGCACAATTACGGGCTTGATTATATCTCTAAAAGCATACTTCATTACTTTTTACCTCCCACTAAAGGCTTGCTTCTTGTGAGTTTTGAAATATAAGGAGTGAAAATATTCATCAACAGGATTGAGAATGAAACACCCTCAGGTGAGGCACCCCAAAATCTGATGAGTATTGTAATAAGTCCACATCCTATACCGAATATAATTTTGCCCCATTTTGTAGATGGAGTTGTTGCATAGTCGGTAGCCATAAAGAAA
>JAFLUK010000108.1 GCA_022508865.1 Oscillospiraceae bacterium
ACTTCTGTGTTCGGGATGGGAACAGGTGGACCCTCAGCGTCATCAACACCAACTAAATTTTTTGTCGTTTTCTCAAGCGACAAGATGTATTATAGCACTATCTTTTTAAAAATGCAACCCCTTTTTTAAAAAAAATTAAAATTTTTTTTACTATTTTCATAGGCTTTACACGATTGACTAAAGCTTGTAAATAAGGTAAAATATAAGGTAATTTATAATTAGAATATTTTTTGGGAATAAGGGAAAAATATGAAGAAAACAACAAAAGCCGCTATGCTTTTGTCGTCCCTTTCTGTTTACAAAGGGATTTTGAACAGAAGTGTACCAAGGGCTTTGCACAGGCTTCTGCTTTCTGTAGACAAAGAACCGGAACATTTTCTCGGTGCCTACGGAGATTTTTACAGTTTGCTGTGTGACAGAAAATGTTCAAATCGTCTTTGCTATATTATGACAGAGGCGGCGCTCTTTGACGAAAACTATTTTACAAAACTTGCTGCAGCCAACAGGCTTTGTGACCTTACAAAAGATGAGAGTCAGGCGGTAATACGGGATATTAATGCTATTCTGTTTGCAGGAAATATTACATCTGAAGATATTTTAGAGGATTATAAATATAAAGAAGAAATTGCTGATATTGCACACACTCTCCCTGTTTGGGGCTGTGGAAGTCCGGCAGAGGAATTTTGTGATTTTGATAACAGATTAGACAGAATAGCTCTTTTTCACCGCACTAACGGTTGCGGTATGTTTGCCCGATATAAAGCATTTGTTTGGAGAGAAGGAGGCATACAGCCCATTGTTCACTCTGATACAGTGGCTCTTGATGAATTGGTAGACTACGAATATCAACGTAATCTTGTAATAGAAAATACCAAGGCCTTTATTGAAGGCAGAAATGCAAACAATTGTCTGCTTTACGGCGATATGGGAACAGGAAAGAGTACAACAGTAAAGGCGGTTGTAAATGAATACAGAAAAGACGGCCTCAGGATTGTTGAAATACCAAAGGAAAGATTGATGGATTTTCCTCTTTTGGTAGATACAATTGCAGAAATACCAATGAAATTTATTATTTTCATTGATGACCTTTCTTTCCAAAGGCAGGATGAATGCTACACAAGTCTTAAGGCTGTTCTTGAGGGCGGAGTGGCGGCACTTCCAAGCAATGCCCTCATATATGCAACAAGTAACAGGCGTCATCTTGTTAAGGAAAACTTTGAGGATAGAAATTGCAGCGAGGTTAACCGCCGTGACAATATGCAGGAAACCTTGTCTTTGTCGGACAGATTTGGTCTTTCCATCGGATACTATGTGCCTGACAAGAAAAAGTATTTGCACATTGTTGAGGAGCTTGCAAAGGTGCACAACATTAATATAAGCAAAGAGGAATTGCATTTGGGCGCAGAGGCCTTTGCAACCCTTAGGGCAACCCGTTCTCCTAGAACGGCACAGCAGTATATTAAATCCTTGTTGTGATTTTTGCGTATTTTAAAATATGATTTGGGGAAATTAAAGTCAGAAGATATAAATGCAAAACCCCATGTTTTCTGATGATTTGAGAGGAATATAATGAAAAATATAAAAGCTTTTGTATGTTTATTATTGGTTCTTTGCACATCGGTTACTATTTGCGGTTGTCAGGATGAAAATCAGGATTATCCTGTTACAATCGGCAATATTACATTTGAAGAGAGTCCGAAGAGCATTGCTGTGCTCAGCCCTAACCTTGCAGATATTATCGACTGCATTGGCTATGATGTAAAGGTAGCACTTGTCAGTGAAGAGATAATTACAGAAAATCTCAAGAGCAAGCCCACCTGCGGTACAGCTATTGACCCTGACACAAAGTTGATTGCAGACAGTGGTGTTTCTGTGGTAATTGCAGACGACAATTTGTCTGACGGTGCTGTTAAAGAGCTGGAGAATAACGGAATTCAGGTTGTTCAATTCCACTACGGTAATCAGGAAAATGAGGTAATAACAACCTATAAGTCCATTGGTGCAATTCTGGGCGGCGCAGAGGGCAGAACAAAGGGAGAAAACGCCTACAAAACCCTTGTTGAACAAATGAGTGTATACAAAGAGGCTGTTAATGAAGATAATAGAAATTGCAGACTTTTGTACCTCAGCGGTACAGGTCCTTATGTAACTGCTGTTTCAGGAAGTTGGTATAACAGGGTTCTTAACTATACAGGTGTTACCGTTGTTACCGACAGTGTGGAAACACCCACTGTTACACTTACAGAGATTATGCAATTTAAAGCAGAATACCTGATTTATGACGGCAATACTTTTAAGGATTTACAAACAAAGGATTCTCTTAAGGATTCAGTGTTTTTCAAAGAAGGTCATACAAGGGAGATTTCTAAAGACAGACTTAAGTTGCAGGGAACAACAGTGCTTAAAAACTTAAAGGATATTATTTCTTTATATGATAAGATAGCCATTGAAGTTGCAGAAAAAAATCTTTCAATTGGCACGAGTAATGATACAGGAAGCACCATTGCGGTAACTGTCAACGCGGAAACCGAAAATAATTCGGAAAAGGCTGCCACAACAAACAGCACATCAGAGGTAACTTCAACAGAAGTGAATTCTTCAAAAACTTCAACCGCTTCTTCAACAGCGGAAACAAGCACTGTAGCTAAAAATAACAAAAAGCCTGATTATGAATTGCAATCAAAGTACGGGGTAAAATTCACCTCATCAGCCATTGAAACAATGGTCAAGCAGGGAGAAAACAAGTACATAAAGGCTATGCAGGAACGTTTGTCAGCCCTTGGCTATATAGAAAAGGATAACATAACAGGCTACTTTGGTGATGTGACAGAAAGTTCTATCAAAGATTTTGAAGAGAAAAATAAGCTGTCTGTAGACGGCAAGGTAACTGCAAAAATGCTGAAAAAGCTGTTCTCCTCAAACGCAAAGAAAAAATAATTAATTTAAAAAAGTCGGTTATTTCTCTTCAAAATTAACCGACTTTTTTTAAAAGATACAGGCATATATTCAGGAATATGTTTAGAAAGGGTAAAACTATGGCTACGCAGGATAGAAGAATAAGAAAAACAAGGGCGGTGCTGAAGGACTCTTTATTATCCCTTATGAAGGAGAAAAACGTCAAAAATATTACAGTAAAGGAATTGTGTGAGAGAGCAGATATAAACAGGGGGACATTTTATCTCCATTACAAGGATATTTTTGATATGCTGGAGCAAATTGAAACAGAGTTTTTTTCTGAATTTACTGATATAATAGACAATTATGGCAAAGAATTGCAGAAGTCAAGACTTTATATTCTGGAAAATATTTTTGCCCTTACAAAAAAACACAAGGATTTTTGTCTGGTTTTGTTATCCTCAAGAGGAGATATAGGGTTTATAAAAAAACTGCTCTCCCGTATTCATAAGATTTTTGTTGAGGTATACGGTGATGAGGGAATAGCAGCAGAATACTATTTTTCTTTTATTATATACGGATGCATTGGTGTTGTAGAAAACTGGCTTCAGGGAGGAGCAAAGGAGTCCTCGCAGGAAATTGCAAGATTAACAGAGAATATTATCCTTAATGGCATTAAGGAATACATAAAACATAAATGAGGTGCTTTTATGAATATGAAGGAAAGAATGTTAAATGGTGAGCCCTGCCTTACCTTTGATGAGGAATTGGTGCAGGAAAGACAGCATCAGCAGAGATTGCAATTTAAATTTAACAATTTGGATCCTGATGACGAAGAGGGAAGAGTGCATCTGCTTAAGGAAATGCTGGGCGGCACAGGTGACAATGTGTGGATGGAGCGGCCCATCTATTTTGATTATGGTAAAAACACCTATGTGGGTGAAATGTTCTATGCAAACACAGGGCTTACGGTCCTTGACGGAGCAAAAGTAACAATTGGGGACAACGTGTTTTGTGCTCCATATGTGGGAATTTATACGGCAGGACATCCTGTTCACCCTTACCCAAGAAATATGGGAATAGAGTATAATCTTTCTGTTACTATAGGCAACAATGTGTGGATTGGAGCACAGTCCGTTATAAATCCCGGTGTTACCATTGGTGACAATGTGGTTATCGGCTCCGGAAGTGTGGTAACAAAGGATATTCCTTCTAATGTAATTGCCGTAGGAAATCCGTGCAGGGTGCTTCGGGAGATTACAGAGGAGGATAAGGCGTGCTATTTCAGGGATAGAAAAATTGACGAGGAATTTTATAACATTGCAAAAACGGGAATAGACAAGGAAAATTTTTTAGGTAATATCAAATAATTATTAAGTGGGTGCATTATGATTAAAAAATAAAAAAGTGCGGGAGATATTTTTCTTCCGCACTTTTTAATACTGCTAAAACTATTTATTTTTTATATATTTTTGTTTTCGTTAATTACAAATTTCTTTGTAATTCTGTTCAGCTCAATTGTACCAAAAATGGTGGTAAAGGTGGTTTTTATCAAGCCGTCGCTATATTCCAGCACATTGTCGCAAATCAGATTATCTCCCTTATAAAGGGAAGAAATCACCATATCGTCATGCAACTTAAGGTATATTTTTCCTGTTATGTAGGTAGCGTTATTTTCTTTGCTTTTTTTAATTATTCGACTCTGTTTGCGGATAAAAACATAAACAATACCCAGCACTACCCATGCAGCAAAGGTCATAAAATAAATAGTAGTCATAGTAAACCTTCAATATAATTTATTTTAAAAAAGGAGTTTTTCCGATTGCTTCGCCCATTTTTACAATAGTTTCCATTTCATTAGCTGTATTTTCAAAGAATATATTGTCGATTTCAGCCTTATCTTTGTTGATAAGCAGAACGATTGTAGAGCCGCCAAACAAAAACATACCCTTTTCAGCTCCTCTGGTTATTTCCCCTTTTTGGTGATGATTTTTTATTTTTCCCACCATAAGTGCACCTATCTCAACCTGTACCACATCGCCGAAATTGTCAGTGTGCAGCACTGTATACTCTCTGCTGTTCTGTACAAATACA
>JAFLUK010000109.1 GCA_022508865.1 Oscillospiraceae bacterium
GAGCGTGGATTACCACCGACTTTCCTGCGCCTGACATACCTGTTATAACAATAAAGAAAAATGCTAAACCCAAAGCAAATTCTACACCGCAGAGGATAAGCCATTTGCCAAAATCCGAAAAACCCTTGTGATAAATAAGGTGAAGTACCAGATGTGCCACACCTGTGCCTATAAGGAAGCCCAAGCAGAACAGCAGTGGAAGGAACACTCTTTCCATAGATGTATTGGAAAAAACAGCTATGAACAAAAAGCCTGCAATCCAACCTGCTGTAATAGTTGCAAATAATTTGATTACAATATTTGGGAACACAAAAGCAAAGCTGTTTTGAGCACATTCTGACTTTCTCTTTTTGATAAGAATATATGAAAGTCCCACAAGAACAGCAGACAAACACAACCACCATATAATGTACAAAAGATTGTCTGCGCTTGGACTGATTGTTGAATTGACTATTTCTTCGTCACCGATTGTTCCGTAGGAGGTAAAGGGTGCAAATAAAGGACATAAGAGTGTCATACCTACAAGTGACAGTCCCCTGGTTTCTGAAAGTCCCGGCAATACAGAAGTGGGGAAAAAGTAACAAATAGCTACAATGATTGGATAAATACCATGGATAATAAGATAAGAAACTATGGTATGTGCCACTGTACCGCTGCAAACGGATATAAATCCAATAAAGGTAATGTTTCCAATAAGCCCGATAATCAGCTTGCCCATTACTGCAAAGCTTCCCAGTGTACCGCCAAAGCCATATATAGCACTGCCAATAAATGCAACAACAATAACAGGCACAATGGTACACAAAATAACGGTAATCATTCTGCCAAAGAACTGGTCTCTTCTGGAAACAGGCATACTGCCAAAGAAATCCATACTTCTTTTATTATGTAAATAGTAAAAAGCCATAATTGATATTACGGCGCTGAATATAACTGCAACTATAGAAACAGGTATTTGCATAAAGCGAATTGAGTTGGGTGCTATGTATGTTTCTAAATAATTAACGTTATTGTAATGGCTGTAGGTGTTAATAGTATGACTCTGTGAAATCAAATTCATAATCTGCAATATAGGGTACACACAGAGGAGTATAACCCAATATGCAATTGAAAAGGGCAAAAATCTTCTGAATGTGTCCTTACCCACATTAAACATATTTTTAATAGACTTCATAGCCTGCACCTCCCATTTCGTTAATAAATACTTCCTCAAGCGTAAGCGGCAGCATTTCCACAAAAGCAGGATTTTTCTCCATTAACTTTCTGTTGATTTCCTGCTCATCACCACTTGCTATCAGAGTAAAATATCTGCCCTTTTGCATTATATTTTTTGTGTCCATATCGGCAAAAATTTCTGCTGTTACATCTTGGCTAAATGCGATTTGTATTTTAAAGGACTTTGTCTTCATCTCTTCAACCTTGGTATTTGCAACAATGTCTCCATTGTGTATAAGTATCATTGTGTCGCAAATATCGTCAAATTCCCTAAGATTGTGAGAAGCAATAACCGCTGTCATATTGTTGTCTGTAACATTCTCTATAATCAGCTTTTTCAATGTTTGCCTGATAACAGGGTCAAGACCATCAAAAATTTCATCAAGAAAAAGGTACTTTGGCTTTGTGGCAAAGGCAAGAATCAGCGCAGCCTGTCTTTGCATACCCTTACTCATATTAATTATTTTACCTTTGGGGTCTATGGGGAAATATTCACACAGTTTGTTGTAGTATTCCTGATCCCAGTTTGGATAAATCTTCTTTAAAATCAAAGACAGCTTTTTCAGCGTTGCATTGTTGGAAAAAAACGGGTAATCGGAAATATAATAGCACCTTGACTTTACATTCATATTTTCAAATGCATTTTCGCCATCAATAAGAATTACTCCATCGTCGGGCTGATATACACCGCTGAGCATCCTTAACATTGTACTCTTTCCGCTGCCGTTAGAACCTGCAAGACCACAGATTGTACCATCTTTAATTGTTGCGTTTACATTATTCACAGCAACAAGCTTATCAAACCTTTTTGTCAGGTTTTTTAACTCAATCATTCATACTACCTCCCATACTATCATACGTTTGTCTCAAAATTTCTTCTGCTTCTTCCTTGGTAATTCCACTGTGGAGAGCATGGTTAAAACATTCCTTAAGCTCTTTTTTTGCCTGCAATTTCTCTGCCTCGCCATTTGCCAGCTTGCTTGATATAAAACTGCCTCTGCCTACAGAGGAGTATATATATCCGTCATTTTCAAGCATTGAATATGCTTTTGATACAGTGTTGGGGTTAATTCCCAACTCTCCGGCAAGTGTCCTTACAGGAGGAAGCTTATCGTTTTCCTTTAGAGCACCAAATGTTACAAGACGTACCACATTTTCATACAACTGGATATACACCGGTGTTCGTGACTGATAATTAATCGAAAACATTGAAAACCTCCTTTTTAGAATTGTATTACTTTAACTAGTACAATTAGAACACTTTGATAATACACCCTGCGCTTCAATTTGTCAAGCATTCTTTGCAAAATTATAAAATATTTTTCATTGACTTAATTGAAGATAGGTGTTAAAATTGTCTGTAGTAACTCTTTGGAGGATATTATGAACAGAGAAAAAGAAAATACAAACGAAGTATTGTTAATGAACAAATATCATATATATGACGCACTTCTGGTTGGAGGTACAGCCGCTGTAATCCTTGGCTTGCTCTTTTTGGGAACTGTCTTTTTGGGAATGTTCTCAATGGGAAGAGCCTCTGTTATTATAGGAATTGTACTTTTGATTGCAGGGTCTATAGCCATTGGCAACGGCAAGGTAATGAAGAAAAACGCCCTTGGCGAAGTTGACGACTTCTATAAGGATTACAAAAAGACAGAGAAAACCGAAGAAGAATAATAAAAGCCTCCCAAGTCGGGAGGCTTTTATATTATAAAAATAACCCTGTAAAAAACACAGGGTTACCTTACTTAAATTTGATATGTAGATTATTGAACAAACTTTAAGCTGCCGATAAGAGGAAGCTCCTTTGCCTTGTCAGTGGCAGCATTTACAATTCCCATAATTGCAAGAGCAAGTGTTGCCAATGATGCAAGTGATGAAAGCACTGCGATAGCAATACCAACAAAAGGAATAAGTCCAAATACTCCGCTAACAATACCCAAAGCAATTTCAATTACAAACAGTACAAAGCCCTGATTCACATGGAATCTTACATATTTATTGTTCTTCTCTGCAAAAAGAGGAATAAGAACAAGAAAACCAAGATAGCATAGAATACTCAGAGCCTTACCATTCTGAACATCCTGCTGTGTGTATTCTGCTGTATGGTCGGCAGTATTAAAAATCTGATTTACTGCTGCCTGCTGGGTGTTTCCGCCCTGTGGTGCGCTCTGCTGTGCTGTAGCCTGACCGCAGCTTGGGCAAAAAGCGGCATTGTCAGCTATTTGCTGACCGCAATTTTTACAAAACATAATTTTAACCTCCATAGATAAAATGATATAAAATATCCTACGGAAAGTATATCACACTTTTTCTAAAATAAAAAGTATATTTTTGCTAAAAAATAAAGTTCATATAAAATATACAAATGAACAATATTCTTTACCCTTGAAAACATAACTTTTTTATAATATAATCTCATAGTAATGCTATGTTATCCATCGAGGTAAAATATGAAATATGAAAACATTATTGAGGGTAAATTTATAAAAAGACCAAATCGCTTTATAGCACACGTTGAAATTAACGGAAAAGAAGAGATTGTCCACGTAAAGAATACGGGAAGATGCAAGGAACTCCTTACCCACAATGCCACTGTGCTGTGTCAGTATAGTGACATACCAACCAGAAAGACAAAATATGACCTTATTGCCGTGTACAAAGGCAAAAAGCTTATAAATATGGACAGTCAGGCTCCCAACAAGGTATTTGGGGAATATTTAAAAGAAGGAAGATTTACACAGGGTCTTACATATATCAAGTCTGAATACACCTACAATTCCTCACGAATTGATTTTTACTGTGAAAAGGGTGAAGAGAAATACCTGATTGAGGTTAAGGGTGTAACACTGGAAGATAACGGTGTTGTGTTGTTCCCCGATGCACCTACCCGGCGTGGAGTAAAGCACATCAATGAGCTGATAGAAGCACAAAACAAGGGTTACCACTGCACAATAGCATTTGTAATTCAGATGGATAATGTAAAATATTTTACACCAAACAGAAAAACTCACAGTGAATTTGCAGACACACTGATAAAGGCAGAAAAAGCAGGAGTGGAAATCCTCTGTCTTGACTGTCACGTAACAAAGGATACTCTGGAAATCAAAAACAGAGTAAATTATAAGCTGTAAAAGGAGAATACTATGCTGAATATTGGAGCACATTTGTCAATATCAAAAGGATTTTTAGCCTGCGGAAAGCAAGCAACGGAAATTGGCGCAAACACATTTCAGTTTTTCACAAGAAATCCCCGTGGCGGAAAAGCAAAAGACATTGATAAAAAAGACACCGATGCATTAATAGTGTATATGAGAGAAAACAACTTTTCAAAAATTCTTGCCCACGCACCATATACGCTTAATCCCTGCTCTGCAGCAGAGAAAACAAGGGAATTTGCACTACAGACAATGGCTGATGATTTGCGACGAATGGAACATCTGCCAAATAATCTTTATAACTTTCATCCCGGCAGTCATGTGGGACAGGGCATTGATAAGGGAATTGAGCTTATTACAAATCAGCTCAACACTGTTCTTTTTCCTGAAATGACCACCACTGTTCTCCTTGAAACAATGGCGGGTAAGGGCAGTGAGGTTGGCTCCCGGTTTGAGGAATTAAAAAGAATTATTGACGGTGTAGAGCTAAAGGAAAAAATGGGAGTTTGTCTCGACACCTGCCATGTGTTTGACGGTGGGTATGACATTGTAAACAGCCTTGAGGAAGTGCTGGAGGAATTTGACAAGGTAATA
>JAFLUK010000011.1 GCA_022508865.1 Oscillospiraceae bacterium
TGATAAGGTTTTAGATGAGTGTCAGTATGCAGGCAGCAGCCTGATAAATGCAGAGTCACTTCTGTATATAGGCAGAGGACTTGACTATGCCCTTTCCATGGAAGGCTCATTAAAACTGAAGGAGATTTCCTATATCCACAGCGAAAGCTATGCGGCAGGTGAGCTGAAGCACGGAACAATTTCGCTGATAACAGAGGATATGCCTGTTATTGCGGTTGCAACACAGAACACACTGCTGGAAAAGACAGTGTCAAATATAAAGGAAGTAAAGGCAAGAGGTGCAAAGGTAATCTTTGTTTGTGACGAGGAATGTACTGTTGGGGCAGACGTTGCAGACCTGATTATCAAAATTCCGAAAATCAGGGAAGAGCTTATGCCAATGCTTGCTGTTGTACCATTACAGCTTATTGCTTACTATGCTTCCCTTGCCAGAGGTAACGACATTGATAAACCAAGAAATCTGGCAAAATCAGTTACAGTAGAATAATTATTAATTTAAGGGGCTGTCGTAAGAAAGCCCCTTGATATTTTACATTGTTGACAATTTACTACAATAGGATATAATACAAGTGTTACTACAATTTTAAAGAGGTGATGTAAATGATTATGCAGTGGTTACTTGATGCAGGTGTTGTTGCGGTAAGGGTGGTACTGCCCTTTTATGCAATTGTGATTATCTACGCAATATTTGCGTCTATGCGAAGACACAGACGACCGCAAAAACCCTTGCTTACATTACATAATCTTAATACGGGAGAAAAAATTCCTGTCCTCTTTTGGGAAAATTCCATTGGCAGAAGCCGAGGCTCCGACATCAGAGTGTACGATCCTGCCGTTTCAAGGGACCATTGTGTTCTTTTAAGACGTCGTGAGGGCTGGATGATTACCGACGTAGGCAGCAAGGGAGGCACATATGTAAACGGTGAAGAAGTCCCCTGCAACGCAGAGGAAAGAAACCTGTCTTTTTTTGCAAGTATTTTTTCTTCCATAAAAAACACCTTAAAAAACGGACTGAAGGCTGTTGACGACGTTAGTGAATACCGCACAAGGCTGCTCATTGAAGATGAGGTTCAGGTTGGTTCAACTATCTTTCGCATTGAACGCGGTGACGAATATGATGAGGAAATTGCACCTGACAGATTTCTTAAAAAAATCAGCAACAAGGCTTCTATGAAGCAGTATAAGCTGATGATTATGATTACGATTTTCCATTTTCTTATGGCTATTGAGGCGTCATGGTACTACTATGGCAATGACTATATGCCATTTGTGTATTGCGGAGTATTTTCCGCTGTCAGCTTTGGCTTGTTCTTCGTTTCATCAAATGTTCTGAAAAGGACAAACTTTGAGCTGGAGGCTCTTGCGCTTTTTCTTACGGGATTGGGAGTAATGCTGCAAGTGCGGCAGGAAGCCCGAATGACAGTGATGCAGATTGTCAGCGCAATTGCAGGTATGATATGTTTTTTAATCATTGTCAAACTTTTGGAAAAGCCTGACTGGGTGCAGCGTTTCCGTGTTTGGGGAATGGTGGCGGCAGTGGGACTTTTGGGTCTTAACCTTGTTTTCGGAAGAGTGCAAAACGGTGCCGCAAACTGGATTTCCGTTGGAGGAATTTCTGTTCAGCCTTCGGAATTTGTAAAGATTCTCTATATTTTCATTGGCGCCGGTACTCTGGACGCCATTATGACAAGAAGAAATAAAATTGAATTTATTGTTTTTTCTGCAGTGTGTGTGGGAGAACTTGCTCTTATGGGTGACTTTGGTACAGCCCTTATCTTCTTTGCAACATTTCTTTTTGTTGCCTTTATGCGTTCCGGAGATATTAAGACCGTTCTTCTGGCACTTGCAACAGCAGTGGGCGGCGGCGCCTTAATTCTTAAGATTAAACCCTATATAGCCAAAAGATTTGAAACATGGGGAAACGCTATTGAGTTTTCTTCCGACGGCGGTTTTCAGCAGGCAAGGGTGCTCACCTATATTGCCTCCGGAGGGCTGTTTGGAGTTGGCATCGGCAATGGCTTTTTGAAGTATGTATTTGCCTCTGAAAGCGACTTGGTATTTGGCCTTGTGTGCGAAGAAATGGGTCTTATTGTAGGCTTTGTGCTGATTGCGGCAATACTTTCTCTGGCTCTTTATTCCAGAGCTATTGCTACACGCAGCAGAAGTACATTCTATTCAATCTCTGCCTGCTGTGCTGCAGGGCTGTTCATTGTTCAAATGGCGCTTAACGTGCTTGGCGCCACAGATGTACTGCCGCTGACAGGTGTTACATTCCCGTTTGTGTCAGCAGGCGGCTCGTCAATGATTTCCTGCTGGGGACTCCTTGCATTTATTAAGGGAGCTGACGAAAGAACATATTCACAGAAAAGAAAATAACAAAACAGCAAAATTTAAAGAATAAAGTTATAAAAAGGAGGAAGTGTGTCCGATGAAAAGAACCCTGCGAAGAAGTATGATGATACTTATTGTGGCGCTTATAATAATTGGCGGTGTGGGATACTTTTCCTATAACCTTGTAACTGAACATAACACATGGCTTAATATGGCTTATAACCGTCACATTTCCTCGGACGGAGGGTTGACACAGGCAGGTACAATTACCGACAGAAACGGTGTGGAACTTGCAAAGTCTGTTAACGGAAAAAGAGTATATAACGACGATAAAACAGTAAGAGAAAGTCTTTTGCACGTTGTGGGAGATGACACCATTAACATCGGAACAGCCATTCAGTCAATGTACAGAATGAATCTTACAGGTTATAGCTATTTGTGGGGGCTTGGGCTTCCCACATCTCTGAAGTCAGACAGCGATATGAGCCTTACTGTGGACGCTTCCGTGTGCTCTGAAGTTTACAGTTTGTTTAACGGCAGGGCAGGTGCTTGTGTGGTTTATAATTATAAGACAGGAGAGGTGCTGTGCGATGTTTCGTCCCTGTCCTATGACCCTGCAAATCCCCCGGAAATAACAGAGGAAAATCAGGAGGATTACAAGGGCGTGTATGTTGACAATGTTGTCAGCAGTTCCTACACCCCCGGCTCTGTATTTAAGCTGGTTACCACTGCGGCGGCTCTGAAATATATCGACGATATTGACACCAGACAGTGGTACTGTGAGGGTACTGAAAAAATCGGCGGCGACGACGATAGCTGCAAGGTTTATTGCAATGATTCTATTGCCCACGGAAGTGAAACTCTGGAGCAGGCTTTGGGTAACTCCTGCAACATTGTGTTTGCCAAAATTGCAGAGGAACTGGGAGCAAAAAAAATGACAGAGGTTGCCAACGAAATGGGCATAAACAGCTCATACTCAATGGGCAATATTCCAATCACAGCAGGGGATTACGATTTAAGTGACGCTAACAAAAATCAGCTTGCATGGTCAGGCGTGGGGCAGTATACAGTTCTTGTTAACCCAATGCAAATGGCGATTATCTGTTCGGCAATTGCCAATGAGGGTAAGCCCATACTCCCATATATTATCGGCAGTGATGCAGGCATACTTACAAAAATCGGCATTACTACAGGCGGCGGAACAGGCAGCGCTGTGATGAGCAAGGATATTGCTAATAAAATCGGAGAAATGATGCGTAACAACGTGCAGAATTATTACGGCGACGGCAGCTTTCCAAGCGGCCTTGAGGTTGCTGCAAAGACAGGTACAGGCGAGCTTACACGCTCTGACGGGGACGGCAGCAGCGACAAGAACAATGCATGGATTGTGGGATATTGCCAAAATGAGGATTATCCCCTTGCTTTCTCGGTGGTTGTAAATAATGTTGAGGGCTATGGTTCCCAAAACGCCCAGCCTATTGCTTCGGCGGCTCTTGCAGCCTGCAAGGCTTCTATGGATAAATAATAAGTAATAATATTATAAAGAGGGGTTATCAAATTCCTCTTTATTTTTTTTGTATTATATGTTACAATGTATTATGTAATAGTTTTATAATAGGTGATTATAGGCTTTTATTTTATAAAACCAATTTTACATAAAGGATGGTTAAAATGAATCTTTTAAGAAAAATGTTTGGCTCTTACAGTAAAAAAGAATTAAAAAGAGTAGAGCCTATTACTCAAAAGGTGCTTGACCTTGAAGAGCAGTACGCTGCTATGAGTGAAGAAGAACTGAAAAATCAGACTAATATACTAAAGGAACGTCTTGCAAACGGGGAAACTACAGATGATATTCTCCCCGAAGCATTTGCAACCTGCCGAGAAGCCGCATGGCGTGTGCTGGGAATGAAGCATTTTCCTGTTCAGGTAACAGGTGGTATTATTCTTCATCAGGGCAGAATTGCAGAAATGAAAACAGGTGAAGGTAAAACTCTTGTGGCAACACTTCCTGCATACCTTAATGCTCTTACAGGGGATGGCGTCCACATTGTTACTGTCAATGATTATCTTGCAACCCGTGACAGTGAGTGGATGGGAAAGGTCTACAAGTATCTTGGCCTTACCGTTGGTCTTATCACACAGGAAATGGACAACGATGAGCGTCAGGAAATGTATGCAAAGGATATTACCTACGGAACAAACAATCAGCTGGGCTTTGACTATCTTCGTGACAATATGGTGGTTTATAAGGAGCAAAAAGTTCAGCGTGGTCACGCCTTTGCAATTGTGGACGAAGTTGACTCAATTCTCATAGATGAAGCAAGAACACCTCTTATTATTTCCGGTGAGGGCGACAAGTCTACTGATTTGTACGACAGAGCAGACAGCCTTGCAAAAACACTTAAAAAGTATGTTGTTACAGAGCTTGATGCAAAGGAGGACAAAGAGGACTTCTATGCAGAGAACAATATTGACTATATTGTAGACGAAAAGGCAAAAACAGCCACTCTTACACAGTGCGGTGTTAAAAAGGCTGAAAAGTTCTTTAACCTTGAAAATCTTACTGACCCTGAAAACCTTACAATTCAGCACCACATCAATCAGGCTATCAAGGCTAACGGTGTAATGAAAAACGAGGTTGACTACATTGTTAAGGACGGAGAAATCATCATTGTTGACGAATTTACAGGCCGTCAGATGATAGGCAGAAGATACAACGAGGGTCTTCATCAGGCTATTGAGGCAAAAGAGGGAGTGGAGGTTCAGAACGAAAGCAAAACCTTGGCTACCATTACCTTCCAGAACTACTTCCGTCTTTATAAGAAGCTGTCGGGTATGACCGGTACAGCCCTTACAGAGGAAACTGAATTTCAGGAAATCTATAAGCTGGACGTTGTGGAGGTTCCTACAAACAAGCCCCTTGCCCGTCAGGATTTGCCGGATATTATCTTCCCCACAGAAATGGGCAAGTTTAATGCAATAATTGATGATATTATTAAATTCCACGAAAAAGGACAGCCTGTTCTTGTGGGTACAGTATCAATCGAAAAATCCGAGCTTCTCTCAAAGCTCCTTAAAAAGCGTGGTGTAAAGCACAATGTCCTGAACGCGAAACATCACGAAAAGGAAGCAGAAATTGTTGCACAGGCAGGTAAGCTGGGCGCAGTTACCATTGCCACAAATATGGCAGGTCGTGGTACCGATATTGTGCTTGGCGGTAATGCTGAATATATGGCAAAGGCACAGATGAGAAAAATGAAGTTTGACGAGGAAATGATTGCCGAAGCCGACGCATATTCAGAAACAGAGGACAAGGATATTCTCTTTGCACGTCAGACCTTTAAGGAACTTCTTGAACAGTATAAGGACGAAATCAAGGAAGAGGCAGACAAAGTAAGAGAAGCAGGCGGTCTTTGCATCATAGGTACGGAACGTCACGAGTCCCGCCGTATTGACAACCAGCTCAGAGGTCGTGCAGGACGTCAGGGCGACCCCGGCAGAAGCCAGTTCTATCTGTCAACAGAGGACGATTTGATGCGACTGTTTGGCGGCGACAGAATGAAGTCCATTATGAGCACACTCAGGGTATCTGACGATACACCGATTGAGAACAAGATGCTTTCAAATATTATTGAATCATCACAGGAAAAGGTTGAAACAAGAAACTTTGGTATCAGAAAGAACGTTCTTCAGTATGACGACGTTATGAACCGTCAAAGAGAAATTATCTACGGACAAAGAGATCAGGTTCTTGACGGCGAAGATGTTCACGACACTGTTATCAAGATGATTAAGGATACAATTGAAGAAAATGTAAGTCTTTATGTAAATGATTCAATCTTAAGAGAATCCTGGAATTTATCCTCACTCCGAGAAACCTACAAGTGGCTTGTTCCTGACGAGGACTTCCTTAAATTTACAGGCGATGAACTTGACAAGCTGGATAAGAAGGATATTGTTGATATCATTACCGACAAGGCTATGTCAATGTACAAGGAAAATGAGAATATTCTTGACAAGGACACAATGAGGGAGATGGAAAGAGTATATCTCCTGCGTTCTGTTGATACTCACTGGATGGATCACATTGATGCAATGGAACAGCTTCAGCAGTCCATAAGACTTGCGGCATACGGTCAGAAAGACCCTGTTGTTGAATACAAGCTGGTGGGCTTTGATATGTTTGACGAAATGATTGCTCTCATTCGTGAGGACACAATCAAGCTTTGTCTCCTGTCACCAAAGAAAATTGCCGCAGTAAAGGCACGTCATGCAGAAATTGAGGCAAAACGTGCAGAGGAAGAAAGAAAAGCCGCAGAGGCACATCAGGTTATATTAAACAGCCAAAAGGATAAGCCGCTGCCTAACCCAATCAGTGTGGCGCTGAAGCGTGAGCAGGTGGCTGTGCCCACACAGGCTAATGTTTCCGACGGCTCAACTCCTGTTAAGAAAAAGCCTATTGTTAAGAAAAAGAAGGTTGGCAGAAACGACCCCTGTCCTTGCGGAAGCGGCAAAAAGTACAAAAAGTGCTGCGGTCAGAATGAATAATAAAATTTAATTAATCAGAGCATATTAACAGCTATAAAAAAACAGCAGGGTAAAATCCCTGCTGTTGCTTTTTTTATTTTTTCAGGTGAGGAAAGCATTCAATGCTTCTGTCCAGAATACCTGTCATAAAGGCTATGGCAATTCCGTAGTTTGTAAAGGGTATGTTTCTGTCAAGAGTACAGTTCATTCTGTACACAACTTCTCTTTCATTGAGCATACAACCGCCGCAGTGGATTATAAGACTGTATTTGCTTAAATCTTCAGGGAATTCTGTACCGCTGGAAAGCTCAATGTTTATATCATCAGAAACATATTCTTTCAACCATTTGGGAATTTTTACACTGCCGATATCGTCACATTGTCTGTGGTGTGTGCACCCTTCGGAAATAAGAACAGTATCTCCCTTTTTCAGCTTGGAAATTGCATAAGCTCCCTTTACGGCGGTGTCAAGAAAACCCTTGTACCTTGCCATAAGGATAGAAAAGGAAGTAAGGGGAATATCCCTTGGAACAATCCTGCTCACCTGTTTAAAAACCTGACTGTCGGTAATAACAAGCTTTGGCTTTTTTGCAAGGGAAGTTAGTGTTTCTGTGAGTTCTGTTTCCTTACAGCAAACAGCAACGGCTCCGCTGTCGAGAATATCTCTTATTGTCTGTTGTTGAGGAAGGATAAGTCTGCCCTTTGGCGCGGCAGAATCAATGGGAATTACCAACACCACAAGGTCGCCCTTGCAGAGCAAATCACCAACAAGTCTTTTTTCTTGTTCTTTGTTCTCGGTCAGGTGCGCAACCTTTTCTCTCAAATCATTTATGCCTGTATTTTCCTTGGCGCTGACAACTATTTCTTCTTCCTTTAAATCTGTTTTATCCTGTAAATCCCCCTTGTTGTAGGCAACAACATAGGGGATATTTTTCTTTTTAAAAAGCTGAATCATTTCTTCATCAATGGGGGAAAGACCCTGTGTAACATCAACCACAAGTACGGCAACGTCTGTTTTGTTCAGCACTTGTTTTGTCTTTTTTACACGCATTTCTCCCAGTGTGCCGGTGTCGTCAAAACCTGCTGTATCAATTATCATAACAGGACCCATAGGCAAAAGCTCCATAGCCTTGTAAACAGGGTCGGTGGTTGTACCCTTTATATCTGACACAAGGGACAAATTCTGATTTGTAAAGGCATTTACCACAGAGCTTTTTCCTGCGTTTCTTTTGCCGAAAAAGCCTATATGGGTTCTGTCACCCTTTGGAGTTTGGTTCATACTCATATCTTGTCACTCCCTTTGTGTGTGGTTAAAAAGTTTAAAAGACGGATTAATCAAAATCTGAAATCACGAATACCGTTTTCTATTTTTTCAAGGTGTTCTTTGCAAATTTCTCTTACAGAGTCCTTTGGAATGTTGGTAAGCTCGCTCATAATCAGGGCTTCGCCGATAGCCTTTGTTTCTTCGCTTGCATAGTCCATAAGGTATTCCTTTAGGGTCATAAGCGCATTTGGATGACAGCAGTTTTGAATTTGTCCTGCTTTGCAAAGTGACATAAAGCGGTCGCCGGTTCTGCCTTCTCTGTAGCAGGCGGTGCAGAAAGATGGAATATAGTCATTCTCCATAAGCCATTTTACAACTTCATCAAGTGTTCTGTTATCGGAAACATCAAACTGCTCGGTGTCGTGGGGGCGTTCCTCTTCGGTATAGCCACCTACAGATGTTCTGCTTGCACCTGAAATCTGGGAAACGCCAAGGCGAATTACCTTTTCTCTTACCTCCTGACTTTCTCTTGTGGAGATTATCATACCTGTGTATGGAACGGATATACGGATAAGAGCGCAGATTTTTGCAAAAGTATCGTCGTCAATGCCGTTGTCAAATTCATTGGGGTCAATGTCGTCTGCTCTCTTCAGTCTGGGAACGGAAATGGTATGAGGGCCCACACCGTGCACCGCCTCCAGATGCTCTGCGTGCATCAGCAGACCTGCAAATTCATATCTGTAAAGCTCCAGACCAAAGAGCACACCAAGGCCCACATCGTCAATACCGCCTTCCATCGCTCTGTCCATAGCCTCTGTATGGTAATCGTAGTCGTGCTTTGGACCGGTGGGGTGAAGCTGCAAATAGCTTTCCTTGTGGTAGGTTTCCTGAAACAGAATGTAAGTGCCAATGCCTGCTTCCTTTAGCTTTCTGTAGTTTTCCACAGTAGTTGCGGCAATGTTTACGTTAACACGTCTGATTGCACCGTTTTTGTGCTTAATGCTGTAAATTGTGTTGATACATTCAAGGATGTATTCCAACGGATTGTTAACAGGGTCTTCACCTGCTTCAATTGCAAGTCTTTTGTGACCCATATCCTGCAAGGCGATTACCTCCGCCTTTACTTCTTCCTGTGTCAGCTTTTTCCTTGCAATGTGCTTATTCTTCATATGATAAGGACAGTAAACACAGCCGTTTACACAGTAGTTGGAAAGATAAAGGGGAGCAAACATAACTATGCGGTTGCCGTAAAAATCTTTTTTTATCTGCTGTGCAAGGTCATACATTTCTTCGATTTTTTCCTTGTTTTCACAGGCAAGAAGTACAGAAGCTTCCCTGTGGGTAAGTCCTTTTCTCAACTTTGCTTTTTCAAGGATTTTGTCAATTAATTCAAGATTATCTTTGTTTTCGTCAGCATAGGCAAGTGTTTCTCTGATTTCTGTATCGTTAATAAATTCCTCTGCTTTTAATGATTTTGGATTATACATATATTCCTTCCTTTCATACGATAGATTCTTTATTAAAAGGGGTTGATAGCTCTTTAAATTTCGATTGCTTTTAAAAAGCAAGATAAAAACTTTTAATGGTTTTGATTATGACTTTGAATTATGGAAATCCTTGTAATCTCCTCTGCCGCACACAACCTTATAACCAATCGACTCCATTCTTCTCTGCATACAAAATCTGCATTCTGCGGCTTCGTCTCCTGTACAAATTTTATTATCATAAAGCATATATTTTTTTCTTACATTAGTAGGAGAAAGGTTTGGCATTACTACATTTGCTCCCCATAATATCCCTAATTCTCTGCCTTTGTGGTGTATGGTCCCCAATGCTGTAGTTGAGGGCAAAAGTACCTTTGGAAGAAGCAAGCGAATAATTGCAAGTAGCTTTAAGGTTTTCTCTAATGTTCCGTTTTTTTCATCTTTAAATGGTGTATCTTTATGAGAAATAAAAGGTCCGATACCTACCATATGGGGTTTGAAGTCTTTTATAAACAGCAAATCCGAAACTAAATTTTCATCTGTCTGATAGGGTGAACCTACCATAAATCCGCAACCTACCTGATATCCGATTTCCTTTAAATTTTTTAAACAGTTCATTCTGTTTTCAAGGGTTAATTCCTTTGGATGGAGCTTTTTATAGTGCTCTGTATCTGCCGTTTCGTGCCTTAACAGATAACGGTCTGCTCCTGCGTTAAAGAATTTTTGATAACTTTCTTTTGGTTTTTCTCCTAATGAGAGGGTTACTGCGCAATCAGGATAATTTTGCTTTATTGATTTTACAATATCTTCTGTTTTTTCATCTGTAAAATAGTTATCTTCTCCGCCCTGTAAAACAAAAGTGCGGAAACCCAGCTCATAACCCTGCTTACAACAATCTAAAATCTGTTCTTTATTAAGACGGTATCTTTCTGCATTTTTATTGCTTCTTCTTAATCCGCAATACAGACAATCATTTTTACAGTAGCTTGTAAACTCTATTAAGCCTCTTAAATATATATCCTTACCGTAATTTTCAATTCTTACTTCTTCTGCTGATTTTCTTAAATATTCAAGAGATTCTTCATCTTCTGTTTTTAAAAGAAGCAAAAGTTCTTCTTTTGATAAATTTTGTGTACTTTTTAGCTTATCAATCAGTTTTTTCATTAACATCACCGCTTATGTTAGAATAGGCAGTTTTTGCACTTATTCCTTTGATTCTTCCTATTTTGCCTGACAGAGCGCTGATAATATCCTGCGGAGCATCCACCGCAAGGCTTATTATGCTGATATTTCTCTGTTTATACGGAATACCCATTCGTCCTATTATGTAATCACTGTATGTATGCAAAATCTTATTAAGTTCCCATATATTTTCAGGTTTTTCTACTATTATTCCGATTACCGCAACTCTGGTTTCCAAAAAGATTCCTCCTTTTTTATGGAATAAAAATAAAAAGTGCACCCAAAAGGGTACACTTGGTCAATCTGTAAAAAGGGATAAAAATCCCATATGTGTTACCCTTTCACATCAGCTTTTGGCAGCTTTTGTGTCAGCTCATTTAAAAAAGTTTTGGTAAAGGCAAGGCCTCGTTCCTCAACAGTATTATTGTAGCACATTTTCATCATAAGTGCAAGGATGAAAATTTTTCAAAAGTGCAATTTTTTTAAAAAACGAAATTATCAGCACTTTTCAGGAAGAGGATATTCTTCTCCAAAGGTTTCTGCTGTAACAGATTTCATTACCTGCGGGTCAAGCGGTCTATCCTGAAAATCGGTGTCAACCTCTGCAATTTCGTTAACAACTTCAATACCCTCAATTACCTTGCCAAAGGCGGCATACTGACCATCAAGGTGGGGGCTTGTCTTGTGCATAACAAAGAACTGGCTGCCTGCTGAATTCGGCATCATAGAACGTGCCATGGACAGTACTCCCTCTGTGTGCTTAAGGTCGTTTTTAAAACCATTTCCGGAGAATTCGCCCTTAATGCTGTAGCCGGGTCCGCCCATTCCTGTTCCTTCGGGACAACCGCCCTGAATCATAAATCCGTAGATTACTCTATGGAAGTTAAGACCGTTGTAGTATCCGCTGTTTACAAGGCTTAAAAAATTATTTACTGTGTTTGGAGCAATTTCAGGATACAGCTCTGCCTTGAAGATTTTTCCGTTTTCCATTTCAAATGTTACAATAGGGTTTTTCATTTTAAGTTCTCCTTTAAATTTCTATTTTGTTGCAACCTCATAAACAAGGTAGCCAAAGTATGAAGCGTATAAGAGCAGCATTAAAGCGCCGCCGCCACGGCTCAACTTGTTTCGTTTGACTGTAAGCAGGAAAAGTGTTGTGACAGCTGCCACCATTACAATGCTGTCAAACAGGAAGCCTCTGTCAAAGCTAACAGGGCTTATCAGTGCGGCTGTGCCTACCACAAACAAAAGGTTAAATATGTTGCTTCCTACAATGTTGCCGATTGCAATATCGTTTTTGCCCTTGCGTGAAGCAGTAACAGATGTTACAAGTTCCGGCAAAGATGTACCGAATGCCACAATTGTAAGACCGATAATGTCTTCGCTTATGTTGCAGATTTTTGCAAGATTTGTTGCTCCGTTAACTGCAAGGTTTGCCCCCACAATAACAGAGGCACCTCCAAGAACACTTATTATAATTGTGGATATCAGCTGAAAGGGTTGTTTTTCTGTTTCGGAGTTTTTACCCTCCGGTATTTTAGTGTCGGGAAACTTTTGCTGTTTCATTTCCTTTTTTGCAGAAGCAAGAAGATAACCGAGAAAAATCAGCATAAATACCCACAGGATAATACCGCTTGCTATATAAAGCCTGCTGTTCAGAAGTCCCAGTACCACAAAAACTCCGGATACTATAATGGTAAAGGGGATTTCTATTCTTACAGTGTTTTTCTTAACTATCATAGGAGAAACAACAGCAGATATACCCAGTATAAGCCACACATTCATAATGTTACTGCCTACTACGTTACCAACGGCAACTCCTCCGGAGCCGCCCAGTGCAGCAGTTATGCTGATTGCTGCCTCGGGTGCAGATGTACCGAAAGCCACAATTGTAAGGCCGATTATCATTTGAGGTATGCCGAAATGTGCCGCTATATCGCTGACCCCGTCAACAAAAAAATCAGCACCTTTTACCAGCAGAGCAAAGCCGAAAATCAGCAGCATTACCTGCAGTAAAATATTCAGTACCATAGTGTTCACTTCCTTTAAGGATAATATTATCAATTATTGTTCTGTTAGTCAAGGCGTAATAAGGTTCTATGATTAAAGATTTGACTATATTGCAGTGTTGTATTAAGACTTTGCCTATGATGAAAAACACAGTAAAACTCAAGAGAATTGGGCAACTATGTGTTGCAATTAGGTTTTTTTAGGTGTATAATTACCTCATTATGATGAAGAATTTTAAGACTTTTGCAAAAAAATCAGGTGTTCTTTTGATTTTAATAAGTGTTGCATTTTCCCTTGTTTCCTGCAACAGGGAAAATAAGAATAAGAAAGACTCCCTGAACACCCTTTTTGTAAGCTTTATTGATGTTGGGCAGGGTGACAGTATTTTGCTGGAATGTGATGAGGAAGCTATGCTTATTGACGCAGGAGAGAATGACAAGGGTGATGTTGTCATTAACTACCTGAATTCCAGAAAAATCGATAAACTGAAATATGCTGTGGGAACCCACCCTCATTCCGACCACATCGGGGGAATGGACACTGTTATGGAAGAAGTTCCTGTAGACAGCTTTATTTATCCAAGCTGTGATTATGAAACAAAGACGTGGAATGATGTTCTTGATGCGGCTAATGATAACAAATCAAAGCTGATAAAGGCATCTTCGAATAAATCATATAGTCTTGGAGATGCCACCTTTACAATATACGCACCTCAAAATGATAGTATATACAGCGATTGCAATAACTATTCTGTTGTTATACGTCTTACCCATGGAGATGCGTCGTTTTTATTTACGGGGGACGCAGAGGCTGTTTCTGAAAAAGAAATGATAAAATGCGGATATTATCTTAAGTCCGATGTTCTCAAGGTGGGACACCACGGCAGCAGATATTCCTCCTGTGAACAGTTTCTTGATGCCGTACAACCTGAATATGCAGTTATTCCCTGCGGAAAGGACAATGAGTACGGACATCCACACATAGAAACAATGAATAGGCTTAATGATAGAAATATTGCGGTTTACAGAACAGACCAAAACGGCACTGTGGTTTTTACTTCTGACGGTAAAAATATTAATGTTGAAAAAGGAACAGAATATGTATTTAAAAGCAAAAAAACTGAATATACATCTGTTACCGCAAGTGGAGAAACTGTATATATCGGAAATAAGAACAGCCTTGTATTTCATAAGGCAAACTGTAATTCCGTTAAAGCTATGAACCTGGAAAACAAGGTGTATTTTGACAGTAGAGATGATGCTGTGGCAAAGGGCTACCGTGCCTGTGGCAGTTGCAGGCCATAGTCAGATTTTGATATAGGGCTGGTGTAAGGGTATGATAGAAACACTTTTAAAAGAAAAATCGGTCTGGGAAAGGCTGATGGAGACAAAAAAACCTCTTGTTATTTACGGTATGGGTGACGGTGCAGACAAAGTCCTGAAGGAGTTTGAACTTCTCCATATAAAAATTGCAGGAGTAATGGCCTCTGATGATTTTGTGCGGGGTCAGTCCTTTCATAATTACACTGTAAAAACTCTGGGACAGATAAAAGAGGAACTAAAGGATTTTATAATCCTTATTACCTTTGGCACAAACAGACCTGAGATTATGGAATATATCAAAAATCTCAGCAAAGAATATGAAGTGCTTGTCCCCTCCGTTCCGGTGGCGGGGGATTGCATATTCAACCGCAGCTATCTTATGAGAAACGGCAGAGATTTACAGCAGGCTTATGAGCTTATGGCTGACGAAAAATCAAAAGAAACCTTCAGAAATATGTGTTGGTTTGAATACACAGGGGAGCTTAAATATCTCTTTGCAATGGAAAGTACAAAGGATGAAGCCTTTGAGATTTTAAATCTTAATTCTGAAGAAAACTACCTTGATGCAGGCGCATACAAGGGAGATACAATTGATGAATTTTTGCACTACACAGGGGGCAAATACAAGTCTATAACAGCAATAGAGCCTGATGATAAGTCATATAAAAAGCTGGTGGAGTTAAAGGGTGATTTGCCCAACATCAACCTGATTAACAAGGGTATCTGGAATTTTGATACCTATGTATGCTTTACCACAGGCAAGGGCAAGGGTACGGTGGCAAACAACAAAAACGGTGTGCTCACCCCTGTTACATCAATAGACACCCTTGCAAACGATGTCGACTTTACCTACATCAAAATGGATGTAGAGGGTGTAGAGTTTGTTGTGCTTTCAGGCGGTGTAGAGCACCTTAGCAAAAAGAAGCCAAAGCTTTGTGTTTCCTGCTATCACCGTTGCTGTGACATTTATCGCTTGCCCCTTATGATTCACAGAACAAACCCCGACTATAAAATATATATGCGCCATCATCCCTATATACCATGTTGGGACACAAATCTTTATTGCATTTAAATACAAAACCACAAGGCAGAGATTATTAAATGAATCTCTGCCTTTTATTTTTTTATAAATTAATAATTTTTTTCTAAAAAGGAAAATAATAATTAATGCGGAATATAGAAAAAATTCAAAAAACTATTGACAACTATATCGGCAGGCGTTATAATCATTACACAATCCGATATAACGGTTGTCGATATAATGGCTACCGATATAAAGGTTCCCGATATAGGATTGGAACTTTTAAAATAGTGATTGTGGTTATAGCAGTAATCGTAACAGAAAGGGGATAATAAAATGGGTGCACAAAAAAATTCACCTTTAACAGAGGCAGTATTCTATATTTTGCTGTCACTGTACACACCGCTCCACGGCTATGGAATAATGCAAAATGTAAAAAAACTTACAGAGGGTAGACTGAATATCGGTGCAGGTACACTTTACGGGGCGTTGAACACTTTGCTGTCAAAGGGTTTTATCTCGGTGTACAGTGGTGATGACCCTGCAAAAAAGGAATATATCATTACACAAGAGGGTAAATCAGCTGTTGATACAGAGATTTTAAGATTGAAAGAGCTGGTTGCAAACGGAGAAAAGATTACAGGGGAGTCAAAGTGATGAAAACTGAAAAGAACATTATTACAAAAGCAAAATTTTTCTTTGATATTGACAAGGAATTTGATTACATAAACGAGATGAACAAAAAGGGCTGGAAGCTTCTATACAACAAATGGGGAATATTTATGACCTTTGAAAAAACAAAGCCCGATGAATATTTTACCATAATGCATACAGAGAGCAAGAAGAATATAGCGAAGGTAACTGCATTTGCAGCACAGTGCGGTTACGAAAGTATCCCTCATACAATGGACGGGTTTGGTGAGGTTTTGTACCTTACAGGCAAAAAGTCAGGGGTGTCTGATGAATTTGTAAGCGGTGCCAATGAAAAAATAAATGTTTATAAAAGACTTAACAAAAAGCTTTTTTCTTTTATAATTACCTATATTATAATTGATTTGTTATTTGTTGCAGAAACAGCTTGTTATATAGGGGCGGCAATAAATACAGATTACGATTCTTTTCTTTTAAAGCTATCAGTTTTTACAGGTGCTTTTGCCCTGTTGTTTATAGGTTTTACAGTTAAGCTTGCTTCTATGTTCAGGAGATACAGGAAGAAAATAAAACAAATTAAACAAGACTCAATGATTTTTGAATAAGCAAAAAATAAGGCAGAGATTTAGTTTTAATAAAATCTCTGCCTTTGTTATTATTTGTATTGAGCTTTATTCCTTAACAAGCACCTTTACAATTTCCGAAATATACATTTTGTGCCAGTCGCTGCCGTCAGGTGCGTAGCAGTCAAGAACACTTTTGTCCACAACACTTTGGCTGTCCATATCCTGTGCGTACATTTTTCTGCAAATCAGAACAACCTTGCTCTCTGCAAAATACGGTGCCTTTTCATTGTTTACCACTGTAAGTCCTGTTTCTTTTACCTTGTCAATGTCCCTGCCGCTTTCCTTGCCGCAAAGCGCAAGGGCACTTCTGTACTCCTGGGGAAGAAAAGAAATTCCAAAGTATTCACCCTCTTCAAGATAGCTGAATGTGTACCTTTGGGGTCTTATAAATGTAAAGGTAACAGGCTTGTTCCACATAATTCCCATACCGCCCCAGGAAACTGTCATCATATTTACTTTTTCCTTTGTGTCCACTGTAACAAGTCCCCAGTCCTTGCCAATCAGCTTGCAGGCGTTTTCCTGTAATTCATTTGCAGGGATTTCTCTAAAATTGCTCATAAATAATTCTCCTTTGCCTTTTTATTTATTATACTAAACACTAATAATATAACATATATATAACACTTTTTGCAAGAAAATGAATAATATGCATCAATAATGAATATTTATGCATTGGATTTGCATATATTCATTTAATGATTAAGGGGGTAGTATTATGTAAAATATAGTGATAACAAAGGAATATGGTGAGTATTGGTTAAAATTACCCTGTTTTAGCCTGCTGGAAATAAGGTTTTGTGAAAAACTGATAAAAAATAGAAATTTTGAATATTTATGCAAAAAAATCTTGATTTTCTGTATAATTGGTGTATAATGTAATACAGAAAATAAACAACCCCTTTGGGTATGAAAGGAATATAGAATTATGGCAGACAACAGTATTAAAAAAGTAGTTCTTGCTTATTCAGGCGGACTTGACACATCAATTATCATTCCTTGGTTAAAGGAAAACTATAATAACTGTGAGGTTATTGCAGTGTCCGGTGACGTTGGACAGGGCACAGAGCTTGACGGCCTTGAAGAAAAGGCAATCAAAACAGGTGCAAGCAAGCTGTATATTGAGGACCTTAACAAGGAATTTGTTGAGGATTATGTTTTCCAGACAGTTAAGGCTGACGCAGTGTATGAGGGCAAGTACCTTCTTGGTACATCCTTTGCTCGTCCAATCATTGCAAAAAGACTTGTAGAAATTGCAAAGGCAGAGGGCGCCGACGCTATCTGTCACGGATGTACAGGTAAGGGTAACGATCAGGTTCGTTTTGAACTGGCTATCAAGGCTTATGCTCCTGATATGAAGATTATTGCTCCTTGGAGAACATGGGAATTTAAGTCCCGTGATGAAGAAATTGAATATGCAGAAAAGATGGGTATTCCTCTGAAGATTAACAGAGAAACTAATTACTCAAAGGATAAGAATTTATGGCATTTAAGCCACGAAGGTCTTGATCTTGAGGACCCTGCAAATGAACCAAAATATAACGACCCTAACTTCCTTGAAATGGGTGTCAGCCCTGAACAGGCTCCCGACAAGGCTACATATATTACACTCCACTTTGAACAGGGTATTCCAACAGCCATTGACGGCGTTGAAATGGAGGGTGTAGAAATTGTTAAAAAGCTCAATGAGGTTGGCGGAGCTAACGGCATTGGCATTACAGATATGATAGAAAATCGTCTGGTAGGTATGAAGAGCCGTGGTGTTTATGAAACTCCCGGTGGTACAATCCTCTACTATGCTCACAAAAAGCTGGAGGAGCTTACCCTTGACAGAGATACATTCCACTATATGGAACTTGTTTCCAACCGTTTTGCAGAGCTTGTATACTACGGTCAGTGGTACACACCTTTAAGAGAGGCTCTCTCTGCATTTGTTGACCAGGTTAACACTGTGGTAACAGGTGACGTAAAGATGAAACTGTACAAGGGCAACATTATTGACGCAGGTGTAACTTCACCATACTCACTGTATGACGAGGATATAGCAACCTTTGACGAAGATGAGGTTTACGACCAGAACGACAGCGCAGGCTTCATTAACCTCTTTGGTCTTCCAATCAAGGTTCGTGCCAAGAAGGGTCTTATCAAGTAATAGGTTCGTTGAACTTTAGTATTTAAAGTATTTAAAGTCCGCAGGGTACTTGCGGACTTTATGTCGTTTTTAAAGGGTGTGGCTTGCACCACAATATATAGTGTGTGCTGTATTGTTGCTATACAAACACACAATATGTTGATTTTTAATTATTCCGTATGAGGTGAAAATAATGCAGCTTTGGCAGGGCAGATTTAAAAAATCTCTATCAAAAACCACAAATGACTTTAACTCCTCAATCTCCTTTGATTCAAGAATGTTCAGAGAGGATATTGAGGGCTCAATAGCTCACGCAACAATGCTTGGAGAAACAGGTATTATCAAAAAAGAGGAGTCCCAAAACATCATTGAGGGGCTAAAAAGCATTTTGGAGGACTTGCTTTCAGGCAAGCTCCAATTTGATATGGAGTGCGAGGATATTCACACTTTTATTGAGGGTGAGCTTACAAGAAGAATCGGCGACGACGGCAAAAGACTTCACACAGCAAGAAGCCGTAACGACCAGGTTGCAGTTGATGTTAAGTTGTATCTCCGAAAAGAAGTGGAGGAGATTATTACCCTTCTTGAAGAACTGATTGCAGTTATTGCCTCAAAGGCTAAAGAATATTACGATGCCGTAATGCCCGGCTATACCCATTTGCAAAGGGCGCAACCTATTACACTTGGGCATCATCTCCTTGCTTACGGAGAAATGTTTTTAAGGGACCTTTCCCGTCTTAAGGACTGTAAAAAGAGAATGAATGTAAACCCCCTTGGCTCATGTGCTCTGGCGGGAACAACATATCCCATTGACAGACAGATGACATCAAGTCTTTTGGGCTTTGATGCGCCAACAAACAACTCCCTTGACGGTGTGTCCGACAGGGACTACTGTCTTGAAATTGCAAGTGACCTTTCAATTATTATGGTTCATCTTTCAAGATTTTCGGAAGAAATGATTATGTGGTGCAGTTGGGAATTTAAGTTTGTAGAATTGGACGATGCATTTTCCACAGGCTCATCAATTATGCCACAGAAAAAGAATCCTGACATCGCAGAGCTTGTAAGAGGAAAAAGCGGCAGAGTTTTTGGCGACACAATGGGTTTGCTTACAGCTATGAAGGGTATTGCCCTTGCTTATAACAAGGATATGCAGGAGGACAAGGAGCAGATTTTTGATGCAGTTGACTCTGTGAAAATGTGCCTTATTTCCTTTACCCCAATGCTTGATACAATGACAGTTATCAGGGAAAATATGAGAAAGGCGGCAGCAGGCGGATTTATTAACGCAACCGACTGTGCAGACTACCTTACCAAAAAGGGTGTGCCTTTCAGAGATGCTTACAAGGCAACAGGGGCACTTGTTGCAAGATGTATTGATTTGGGCACCGATTTAGAAAACCTTCCAATGGAAGAATACAAAAAGGTACACGATACCTTTGACAAGGGTGTGTATGAAGCAATTAACCTTGAAAAATGTGTTGCAGACAGAACATCCTTTGGCGGCCCTGCACCTGAAAATGTTCTTATGCAGGCAGAGGAAATGCTTAAAAAGGTTAAATAATTTTCCAATAAACAGTGTAGTAAACAGAGGTACAGATAAATGATAAAAGCAGGTATTATCGGTGCAACAGGCTATGCAGGAGCAGAGCTTGTTCGCCTTCTTACAAACCATCCAAACGCAGAGGTTGCGGCAATCAGCTCTGTTAGCTTTGAGGGTAAAAAATTAAGTGATGTTTACAAAAGTTATCTTAATATTAACGATATGATTTGCGAAAATGCAGATGCAGTGACAGAAAAGTCAGACGTAATCTTTGCGGCCCTTCCTCACGGGCTTAGTCAGGAACTTGCAAAGAAGTGCTATGACAGGGGTAAGGTGTTTATTGACCTTGGCGCCGACTTCCGCCTTGAAAGCGAAGAGGAATATAAGGAATGGTACAATGGTGAATATATCCACAAGGAGCTTCACCAAATGGCGGTTTACGGTCTGCCTGAATTTTACAGAGATAAAATCAAGGACGCAAAAATAATTGCAAACCCCGGCTGCTATACAACCTGTTCACCGCTGGCGCTTGTCCCTGCACTTAATGCAGGGGTAATTGACACAAAGGGTATTATCTGCGACTGCAAAAGCGGAGTTACAGGAGCAGGCAGAGGACTTTCACAGGGTAATCACTATCCCGAACTTAACGAGGGTTTTCACCCCTACAAGGTGGCAAGTCACCGCCATACTCCGGAAATTGAGCAGACTCTTACCTCCTTTGCAGGAGAAAAGGTCACAATAACCTTTGTTCCTCATCTTCTTCCTGTTAACAGGGGTATTCTGGCAACATGCTACGCTCCGCTGAAAAAAGATATTACAATGGAACAGTTAAGAGAGATTTATTCCGATTTTTATAAGGGTGAATATTTTATCAGACTTCTTGATGAGGGTGAGGTTGCTGACATTCACAATGTTAAGTACAGCAACTTTTGCGATGTTTCCCTTCATTTGGACAAAAGAGCAAACCTTCTTGTTGCAGTTTCTGCCATTGACAATATGGTTAAGGGTGCAGCAGGACAGGCTATTCAGAATATGAACATCATTTTCGGACTTAAGGAAACAGCAGGTCTGGAAATTGTTCCACCGGCCTTTTAAATAATTTGGATTTAAAAAGACTTCCTTTGCAATAAAGGCTTATAAAAACTACAAAAGAGATGTATAATATGGATTTTAAATTTATTGATGGCACAATTACAACACCAAAGGGTTTTACAGGTGCAGGAATTTGTGCAGGAATAAAAGAGGGTAACAAAACAAAAAAAGATGTTATGATGGTGAAATGTGATACCCTTTGTAATGCTGCTGCTGTGTATACAAAAAATCTTGTAAAGTCAGATGCAATCCTTGTTACACGGGAGCATTTAAAGAACGGAAAAGCACAGGCTATAGTAGCAAACAGCGGCAATGCCAACACCTGCAATGCAGACGGTCGCATTGTTGCCGAAAACATATGCAAAATATGCGCCTCTGTTCTTGAAGTTGAGGAAAATGACATTATTATTGCTTCCACAGGAGTAATCGGCCAGCCTCTTCCAATCAAGCCCTTTGAAAAAAGTCTTCCTCAAATGAAAAGCCTTATGAGCAATAGTGGAGGCACAGACTGTGCAGAGGCTATTATGACCACAGATACAGTAAAAAAAGAAATGGCTATGGAAATGACCCTTGACGGCAAAAAAGTAACCATTGGCGGTATAGCAAAGGGAAGCGGTATGATACACATTAATATGGGTACAATGCTTTCATTTGTTACAACAGACGCTGCAATCAGCAGTGAGATGCTGGAATGTGCTTTAAGGGAAGCAGTAGAGGACAGCTACAATATGGTGTCTGTTGACGGTGATACTTCCACAAACGATACCCTTGCAATTATGGCAAGCGGAAAGGCAGGCAACAAAGAAATTACCCAAAAAAATCAGGACTATCACATCTTTGTTTCAGGTCTTACAGAAGCCTTCAAATCCCTTGCAAAACAGCTTGCAAAGGACGGAGAGGGAGCAAGCAAGCTTCTTATCTGCAATGTAACAGGAGCAAAGACAAAAAAAGATGCAAGGGGCATTGCAAAGACAGTAATCGGCTCGTCCCTTGTAAAGACTGCAATGTTCGGCGCAGATGCTAACTGGGGCAGGGTGCTTTGTGCAATCGGCTACAGCGGTATGGATGTGGACATTAACAAGGTGAATGTTTCCTTTGTCAGCGAAGGGGGAGGAATATCTGTCTGT
>JAFLUK010000110.1 GCA_022508865.1 Oscillospiraceae bacterium
TGTTTTTATAAATTAAAATAAAGGAATGATATTGTGGCAAAGCTGATACCGCTTTTCAGCGGAAGCAAGGGCAACAGCTATTACATAGGCTCGGGCTCCGGAGGAGTACTGATAGATGCCGGCAGAAGTTGTAAGCAGATAGAAACTGCTCTTAACGACAACAACATAGACATAAATAAAGTGAAGAGTATTTTTATAACTCACGAGCACACAGACCACTGTTCTGCCCTTCGTGTTCTCAGCAAAAAAACAGGCATTAAGGTGTATGCCAGTGCAGGTACTATGGAGGCCCTTATCAAAGATAACAGACTTGACCCTGCAGCTAAAACAGGGGTTATAGAATTTGAAAACGGCAGGGGCAAAGATGTTGCTATTGGTGATATGCTTATAGAATCCTTCCTTACAAATCACGACACTCCCCAGTCCTGTTGTTACAGAGTGACAACAGAGGACAACAGGAAGGCTATGGTGGCAACTGATTTGGGTATTATGACAGACAATGTGAGAAATGCCTTTTACGGTGTTGATGCATTGGTATTGGAGAGTAACCACGATATTAATATGCTGAAAACAGGACCCTATCCATACTATCTGAAACAGAGAATTTTATCTGACAGAGGACATCTTTCCAACGTGAATTGTGCCCTTGAACTTCCTGAAATTATAAAGAACGGTACAATGAGAATTATATTAGGTCACCTTAGTCAAGAGAATAATCGTCCTGACATTGCGTTAAATGAAAGCATGATGTATCTTAACGAAAAGGGATTCAGACGTGACTATGACTATACTTTGGACATTGCCCCTCAAGAAAACAACGGAAAGGTAATTTTGTACTGATGCTTAGTGTAAACATAATTTGTATAGGAAAGCTAAAGGAAAAATATTGGATGGATGCAATTAAGGAATATTCCAAGCGTCTTTCTGCTTTTTGTAAATTCAGTATAATTGAGCTTGGTGAATATAAAGCAACCCAAAACCCAAATGACAAGGAAATTCAAAATGTTTTAGCAGAAGAAGGCAAAATGATTTTGGGGAAAATTAAGCCTTCCGACTATACTGTTGCAATGTGCATTGAGGGTAAAATTATATCCTCGGAGGATTTGTCATGCCTTATGGAGGACATTCAGCTACGGGGAAAAAGTACACTGAACTTCGTAATCGGGGGCAGTTGGGGGCTTGCTGATGAAGTGAAAAAATCTGCAAACTATAAAATGTCAATGGGTAAAATGACCTTCCCTCACCAGATGGCAAGAGTAATGTTAAGTGAACAGATTTACAGAGGCTTTCAAATCAGTACAAACGGAAAATATCACAAGTAATTAAAAAAACAGTAATAAAGATTTTAGATTATATTAAAAGGCAGGTGTGAAAAATGGCTTTTGACGGAGTAATGCTGCACTATGTAAAGGAAGAAATAAAGGAAATTGCAGACGAAGCAAGGGTGAGCCAGATTCACCAGCCCAACAGAGAGGAACTTGTTATTTCCATCAGAACAAGGGATGGCAATAAAAAGCTTTTATTGTCATCAAGGGCAAATTCTCCAAGAGTGTGCTTTACAGAAAAAGCGCCTGAAAATCCTGCAACACCACCAATGCTTTGCATGCTCCTTCGAAAAAGGCTCAGCGGTGCAAAGCTTGTTGATGTTCGTCAGCCGGGTCTTGAGAGAATACTTTTTCTTGATTTTATCGGGGTCAACGAGCTTGGCGATAAAGTTTTGCTAACCCTTTGCGTAGAGATTATGGGTAAGTACAGCAACATAATTCTCATTGACGGAGAGGGCATTATTGTGGATGCCCTTAAAAGAGTTGATCTTACAATGAGCAGCCAAAGGCTGGTGTTGCCAAATATAAAATATGAACTGCCACCAAAGCAGGAGAAGCTGTGCATACTGGAATGTGACAGCAGTGAAATTGTTGACAAGGCTCTGAATACCCCATCGGAAATGAAACTTTCAAAGGTGATACTATCTGCAATGCAGGGTATTTCTCCCATAATTGCAAGGGAACTTGAATATAAAACAGGTGCAGACAGCAACAGGGAAATGACTGCCGTTGATAAGATGGTATTAAATACAAGAATAGATGAACTGAAAAACTATATTATAAACAAAGAATCAGCCCCCACAATGCTTATAAATCCCGATGGCAAGCCATTTGACATTGCATTTACTGATATAATGCAGTATGGTGAAATGGCCGGAAAAAAGAGATTTAGCAGTTTTTCAAAAATGCTGGACTCCTTCTATTACGAAAGAGATAAAGCGGAAAGAATGAAAGTGAAGAGTCAGGATTTGCTAAAGCTGTGCTCAAACATTCAAGATAAGCTTACAAGAAAAATTGCAGTGCAGGAAAAAGAGCTTAAGGACAGCCTTAACCGTGACGAACTTCGCAAAAAGGGTGATTTGTTACAGGCAAATATTTACAGAATCACAAGGGGACAAACCTTTATTGAGGTGGAGGATTACTACAATAATGATGAAAAAATCAAGATAGGGCTTAGCCCGTTAATGACGCCGAGTCAGAATATTCAAAAGTACTACAAGGATTACCGCAGGGCAAAAACCAGAGAAGAAATGCTGACAGTGCAGATAGAAAAAGCAAAAGAGGAGCTTATCTACATTTCAGCCGTACAGGAAAGTTTATTACGTGCCGAAAGCGAAAGGGAGCTTGCAGAAATAAGACAGGAACTTACAGAGCAGGGTTATATTAAAAACAGAAAAGACAGCAAAAAGCAGATGAAGCTGCTGCCTCCCAAGGAATACAAATCCTCTGACGGTTTTACAATTTTTGTAGGCAGAAACAACAGACAAAATGATATGCTTACTTTGAAAACTGCAAGTAAATATGATATGTGGCTACACACAAAGAATATTCCGGGCAGTCACGTTATTATTGTAAATGACGGAAAAGAGATTACAGACATTGCCATTATGGAGGCGGCTTCTCTTGCGGCATACAACAGCAAGGCAAAGGAAAGCTCAAATGTTCCTGTGGATTATACAATTGTTAAAAATGTCAGCAAGCCCGGCGGAGCCAAGCCCGGTATGGTAATTTATGTGAAGAACAAAACAGTTTATGTAACACCAAAGGAATATATATAAACTGCTGTTTAACTCTCTTGAACCGCTTTTTAAATATATTTAACCATATTAATAATTTTTAGCCATGAATATCTTGTTTGATATCCATGGCTTTTTTGCTAAAATATTTTATTTATAATATTCTAATACGGAATTTTATTGACAGGAATATATAATAAAATTATAATAGGGTAATTTGGGAATAGTTGTCCCAAATTATCGAAGGAAAGAAGAATAAAAAGAATTATATGATATCTCAATCGGAGGTAATCAAATTATGGACTATGCTATTTTTCTGAAAATCATTATGGCACTTGGCGGATTGGGTCTGTTCCTTATTGGTATGAAAAATATGGGTGAGGGACTTGAACTTGCTGCAGGCAGTAAACTTCGTAATCTTTTGGAAAAAATAACCAGTAACAAATTTATTGCTATGCTTGTCGGTACTCTGGTAACAGCGGTTATTCAGAGCTCATCGGCAACAGACGCAATGGTTGTGGGCTTTGCAAATGCAGGGCTAATGGAGTTTGGGCAGGCAATCGGTGTGCTGTTTGGTGCAAAGATTGGTACCACAGTAACATCACTTCTTCTTGCAATTGACATTAAATCCTTTGTGCCAATATTTATCTTTATCGGTGCTTTGGTTATTACCTTTGTCAAAAAGAATAACTACCGTTACTACGGACAGATTGCCGCAGGTTTTGGTATGCTGTTCCTGGGTCTTTCCCTTATGAGTGAAAATTTAAGATGGATGGGAGAAAGTCAGGCATTCCTCAGCATTGCGGACAAGCTTAGTTTCCCGCTTCTTGGTCTTATTGTGGGTATTGTGTTCACAGGTATTATCCAAAGCTCTTCAGCTTCTGTTGGTATTTTAATGGCGCTTGCCGCAGCAGGAGTCATTACAAGCCTTGACCAGGCTGTGTACGTTGTGTTTGGCTTTAACGTTGGTGCTTGTTCAGCGGCTATTTTGTCATCTCTCGGTGCAAACCGTACCGCAAAGCAAATTGCACTTTCAAATTTGCTTATAAGCTGTTTTGGTGCGGCTATTATGACGATAATTACAATATTCCTGCCGTTTACAAATGCAATTAATTACTTCCTGCCGGCAAAAACGGTAGGTGTTGCAGCACAGATTTCTGCCGCACATATAATATTTAACATTGCGATTACAGTAATACTTTTACCTTGTTCAAATCTTATTATCAGGATTACCAAGCTGTTTATGCCTGATTTGGAAGATGACAAGGAGAAAATGGGTACGGTTTACCTTGATAACCGTATTCTTACCACACCTCCGATGGCTGTTCGTCAGGTTGAAAGGGAATGTGAACGCCTTAGCACCCTTGCAAGAAAGAGCTATGATTTGGCTGTAAAGGCTTTCTTCGATATGGACGAGGCATATGTTGAAAGGGTAGAAAAGAACGAAAAAGTTGTTGACTATCTTACCTCGGAAATTACAAGATATATTGTTAAAATTAACGGTCTTGATATTTCTGATGATGACCGAAAGGTCATGGGTGTGATGTATTCTGCCATTCAGGATTTGGAGAGAATCGGCGACCACGCAGAAAATATTACTGACAACGTAAAGATTATGCTAGAGAAAAAAATCAATTTCTCGGAGGATGCTCTGGAGGAACTTCGTCATCTTGATACACTGACAATCACTCTCCTTGACAACGGCTTTAAAATGTTCAATACACAGACAGCCGATCCTCACATTGCCGAAACTGTTATTGAAACAGAGGACGAGCTTGATGACTATGTGGAAACCTACAAGGTTAACCACATCAAGAGAATGAATGAGGGCAATTGCACAGCTGAAAACGGAACAATATTCCTTGATATGCTGTCATCATTTGAAAGAGTTGGCGACCA